>CAYYHS010000808.1:0-1500 GCA_964471785.1 uncultured Chitinophagaceae bacterium | reverse complement strand
TCGGCAAACTGTCGCGCGGCGAAATCGTCGACCGCTAGTTCCGTCAGCTTGAGCGACTGGTTAGGGCGCAATTGCATTATTTAATTAACAATAACTTTTTTGTACTAACAAAACGTCCAGCGGCTATTCTATAAAGATAAACACCGCTCGCTAAACGTGATGCATCGAATCTCACTGCATAATGTTGCGGACTCTGGTAACTATTCACCAAAGTCTCTATTTCCCTGCCGAGGACATCAAAGAGTTTTAAGCTTACAAAACTATATGATGGTAAGTCGTATTCAATGACAGTTAAAGGATTGAATGGGTTCGGATAGTTTTGTTTAAGCGAGAATTGTTTTGTGGTGGCAGGACGATCGTTTTGTACCTGAGTTATGACTTCTGATAATGGTCGTCTCCAAATATTGGTAGCTGTCCCAATTATTAGATTCTGCCCAGCCGTCGTGATGCTCCAAACAGTTAGATCAAGAAATCCATTGAGCCCATCATTGACCGCATTCCAACTATTCCCTCTGTCAGAAGAGAGGAATATTCCGTAAAAATCCGTTCCAGCAAGAAGGCACCGGCCAACTGCGACAAGGCTTTCAATAGTTAGGTAACCATTATCGAGAGTGTCCTTCGGACTAGATTTGAGAAATGTCCAGGTATTACCCTCATCAATTGAAGCTCTAATCCCTCCACCTCCTGCAAACAGAGTGGAATCGAGTTTGGCAAACGACATGGTTGAATTACCAACCATACTGGGGTTGCTCCAACTTTTCCCAGTATCAGTCGAAATATATATGCCGTTGTCATTGACGCCTGCTAGCAGAGTTGAACCCATGTACGCCATGCTCAGCACATTTTCATTGGATGAACCTAAGCCCGAGTCTCTACGACTCCAATTCGCGCCTCGATTACTTGAGTAGAAGACACCATTTTCCGTCCCGGCAAAAAGGTTTGAACCACTGAAAACCAGTGCTTGCACATTTCTAGAGCCTTCATCGCTGTCGATACCTGTGCTGGCCTGCATCCAAGTTGCTCCATCATTTGACGAGATGAAAACGCCGTTTGAGGTGCCGGCAAAAAGACTTTGCCCGACCACAATTAACGAATAAACTGTAAGAGGGAAGACTGTTCCAGTGAAAAAACCGCTATCAATCTTAACCCAAGTTGCACCGTAATCAGTCGACCGAAGTGCGCCACCAATGTATGTTGTATCGGGATAGGGGCCCGCAGAAACTCCGGCAAATATAATTGAATCCTTTACAGTAAAAGTGATTACTAGTTGGCGCTTGGCTCCCCTGGTGGGCATCCATTGCGCAGGAGCCGATAGTGACAGGCCAAGGACTAGTCCGATTAACAAAAGCATTTTGAGACTGATTCTGTGCATCGATTCACGTTGAGTATGCGAGCGAGCAATTGCGCCCTAACGGACCGGAGCTAAGCTGCGGCGGCGAACAGCTGCCGCCATGTAGTTCGTTGCGCGGACGTTCCGATCAGATGCGCTAAATCCGTCCA
>CAYYHS010000807.1:0-1502 GCA_964471785.1 uncultured Chitinophagaceae bacterium | reverse complement strand
ACGGCGGAATGGGGATTGCGGTGGCGGCGGCTCCTGCGATGGTCGATTACATCAATACAATAGCCGATCCCACGCAGCAGATTCAAACATTTGCCACTGCGGTTGAGTTTTTCGGAGGCGCTGCACTGCCGGTCAATGAGAGCTGGGAAGGGGGAGTTGAATATTCGTATCTCTTTAAGTCGTATACTCTGCCGACAGCAGGATTTGGAACGTATACGATTTTTTATGACCTCAACATGCCCTCGCTTACAGCGCATTACGTACGCACCGGCAACGGATACTTTCTGAAACTCGGGGGAGGCATCGGTTACCACGGAGGATCTGTCGAAAAAAAATATTCTTATGACGGTACCGACTCAACGTATACGACCCATGGCCTCGGAATCAAGGCCGATGCGGTAGGACAAACTGCCTTTGACGAACATCTCTACGCTTATCTTGGCGGTGCGTTGCGCTGGGAGCTCATGGGGAGTCTTAAGGACAGCCGGGGAGATATTCTCCAGTACCATGGACAATCGGCTTCTCTTTCGATGTTCGCGGCAGAGTTGGAATTCGGATTAACATACTATTTCTGATATAAGTGAAAAGTCAAAAATGCAAAGGTCAAAGTTGCAGTTCAAAATTCAAAGTCGATGACGTTTCCGTTTGGCGTTTTCCGGTCAGCCGTACCTTATCCGGCTCCTAACCTATGACTTATCACCGACACCCTATCACTGATTTTTAAGTTTACATTTTAACTTTGCCTTTTGCAGTTTCAATTTTTAACTCTTAACTACCACATAAGGGCCAACGTATGAAACCAGCTTTTCTTCTCCTCTGCGGAATTATCCTGCTCTCAGCAGTCTCGAGCAGCCAGGAGAAACAATCTTCCAAGAAAGGAATAACAGCGGTGACCAGCAACGACAAAGCACACGGATTCGTCGTTATCGAAACGTCGATGGGGAACATTACTATTCAGCTTGCCGACAGCGCAGCCCCCAAGCATGCGGCGAATTTCCGGAAATTGGCCAAGGAGGGTTTCTATGCCGGGACGACCTTTCACCGCGTGATCCCTGGCTTCATGATTCAGGGAGGGGACCCGAACTCTAAGGACAGCGATCGAACAAACGACGGACTCGGCGGGCCGGGATATACCATCGATGCGGAAATCGGATTGCCTCACGAGCGGGGCGTTATTGCCGCAGCCCGGCAGGGAGACGAGATTAATCCCCAGCGGAAATCGAACGGCAGTCAGTTCTATATTACGGCCGCGGCGGCGAATTTCTTGGATGGACAGTACTCCGTTTTCGGCAAGGTTGTCAAAGGCATGGATGTCGTCGACAAAATCGTCGCGGTGCCCCGTGACCGCAACGATAACCCGATTGAGCGAGTTGTCATCAAGAAAGTAACGGTGAACGAGGAACATCACAATGGCAAAGGGAAGTAAAGAAAAAGTCTCGGTCGAATCTCTCCTCGCTCCAATCCGGAAAGCTCGCCCGCAAATGGTCCAACGCCCGCTGACG
>CAYYHS010000806.1:0-1504 GCA_964471785.1 uncultured Chitinophagaceae bacterium | reverse complement strand
GCAAAAGTTCTGGAATGTCAACTACGTAACGAGGCTGAAGCCGGTCAAGAACCTCCATCAAATCCACCACTTTGTCAGAAAAAGTGAACTCGAATCCTTTTCCGGATACTTCGAAGCGTTCGCGGACATACCCCTCCCGTTCAATTTCTTTCCGGGGAGTGAACTCTTCGTGCAGATCCGAAATCTTGTCCATCATCTCAAGCACCAGTTGAATGCGCTCAAGATTGCCGACACAGTCGAGCACGATGAGCTTGTCCTTCCCCGGACGAAGCCCGCGCCCCAACTGTTGCCGGAAGACGTTCAAAACTCCCGTGACTCTGCAAAATGCGACCAGCCCGACAGACGGCACGTTCACTCCCTCGTTGAAAGAGTTGACGGCACAGACACGTCGGATTAATCCATTCTTGAGCTGGTCGAGCACGGCCTGATTTCGGTTCCATGTATCCGTTTGAGAAGTACCGGTCTCCGAATGAAAGGTGCGTGCAAGATCGAGAGACTTCCTCATCCGTTCAGCGTGGCGAATCGACGCGCAGAACACAAGGGCCTTTTCAGGGTACCCATTGATGATCCGCGTGATCTCAACGTCACGCTTCTTGATGAAGATGCGGCGGTTGACTTCCGCCATAGTGAAGCGTCGCTTGCTTGCGCGGATTTCAGCCGCGATTTTCTGCAATGCATCATCGTCCAAACTTTCGTCTGTAACGACATGGTACTCGATCCGAGGCAACCAGCCGCGGGCGATGGCTTCCTCGAGTGTGACGTTAATCACCTCGGGGCCAAAAACTTCCCGAATGTCCGCTTCGTCTGCACGATCAGGCGTGGCGGTAATGCCAAGCTTTGCGCCGGTGAAGTGGTCAGCAATCGGACGGTAGGTTACAGCCTCGGTATGGTGCGCCTCGTCAACGATGATGAGATCGAAGTAGTTTCGTTCCCACTTGGCGAGGTTTGCGCCCATCGTCTGCCACGTGGCAAAAACGATGTCGGCATCACGAATGCCTTTCTTGGACAGGCCGTTGTAAACTGCCATCGTCGTATTCTCATTGAACACGAGACGGAATTCATTAACAGCATGATCCAAGATGAAGTTGCTATGCACCAGAAAGAGAGTCCGCTTGGGACAAAACCTTCTGGTGATGAAAGCCGCGGTCAGGGTTTTGCCCAGACCGGTAGCCAGAACTACGAGGGCTCGCTTCAAGCGGCTACGTAATCCTCTGAGACCGGCTTTTGTAGCCAGGTTCTGATATTCTCGCGGAGTGACCTGCATAGTCAGAATTGTTGTTGTTTTGTTGTCGAAAACCAAAATTTACTAACATAATTGATAGCATAAATTTATGTCAAGCAAAAACTTTTTTTCTTTCTCCTTAGTAGCATCCCCGTCCATATGCTATATCGGCATATATTTCTGGAGGAACATGGTACAACTCCAATGGCTTACACGCAGGTGCATCAGCGTTTCCTCTCTCAATGACTTTCCAGATGTTGCTTGACTCGTGATGCAAAATAA
>CAYYHS010000805.1:0-1509 GCA_964471785.1 uncultured Chitinophagaceae bacterium | reverse complement strand
CGCAAACCGGTTCAAGCGATTTTACCAATGGCGGCACAATAACTTTTACCGGAGCTGGCAGACTTTCTCTCTCTGGTAATTTTACGAATAGCGGCACATTAACTCTTGCATCTGCACAGGTTCTATTGGTTGGAACAGGAAGTGGCTCATATAATGTTGCCGGCTTTACAACAACTGGTTTAGTTACTGTTTCAGCTGCTGCCGGTACTTATACATTTACAGGTAATGTAAGTTGCGCTGGTATTACAATTAGTGGTACTGCTGTTACGCTAAATCTTGGTGCAGGATTGACACATACATCATCAGCCGCAATAACTAATAGTGCCGCTGGAGCTACTTTCAATGGAGGAAGCAGCACTCTTAATCTTACTTTTGTTGGGACAGCATTCACAAATAGCGGTACATTTACTCCAGGTACAGGAACAGTGAAATACAGCGGGGCAGGAGCCCAAACTTGCTTGGCGGCGACTTATAACAATCTTACAGTGTTGGGTACTGGAGTTAAGACCTTTGCTACGACACCTACTGTAAATGGCATCCTTTCGATGGAAGGAACTACTGCAAGCATTACTGTGACAGCAGGAGCTGTAGCCTACGGCGCAAACGCAACACTTCAGTACAATAAAACAGCTGCATTCACCGCCACAACGGCAGAATGGATAAGTCCATTTGCAGCAACCGGGGGAATAATTGTTACAAATACTGGAACAATTACAACATCTGCTGCCCTGACTTTAAGCTCGGGTGTTCCGCTTACTATTAACTCTGGTGCTACATTGGCTACAGGAGCAACCAATACATGGACTCTCACTGTTGGAGGGATAACAACAGTCAACGGAACATTGACACTTGCGAATACAGCCACAAAAACTTTTACAGGTACTGTGACGATCTATAACGGCGGTGCGATGACAGAGACAGCGGGTGCCCAGCTTACATTTGGTTCGGATGTTATAATCATCAGCGGTGGCTCATTCACCGAGAATACGACTGCTACCAATTACGTAAGCGGCAACTGGACAAACAATGGCGGGACATTTACACCAGGAAGTAGTACGATTATATTTGATGGCAGCACAACACAATACATCAACGGGTCGGCTGCAACTCAGACATTCAACAACGTTACGATCAATAACACCGGCGGCGTCACGTTCGGTGGTTCGAGCGCGTATAGTGTCGTTGGTTCGCTGATCATCGGTAATGGCGAAAGCCTGGAGCTGCCTGCGGGGCCGACGCTCACGATACAATCCGGTGCTTCCATTACGACAACAGGAACAGGAAAAATCATTATTGACACCAGCGCGAGTTATATCAATCTCAGCAGCAGCGGACCAACACTGCAGGTGAATCGCACCATCGTGGGAGGCGAGGGATGGCGCATGCTGGCCGCGCCCGACAATGTGAACGTAGGCTCGATGTTCGCAAGCCCACTTGTCACGCAAGGCTTCACAGGTTCCACTCTTGACAGTCTGCAGCCAAATCTGCTCTGGTGGGATGAAACCGATC
>CAYYHS010000804.1:0-1513 GCA_964471785.1 uncultured Chitinophagaceae bacterium | reverse complement strand
TCCGCGGTCTCCTGCGGTATCACGCCAAACGCGAGAAAGAAAAAAAAGAGAGAGGTAACGGATATCAGGATTGCATTTGTGATCGGCATTCGTGCGAATGTCGTTTCCATCTTATACGGAATAATCACGACAAACCTCCCATGAAGCTACGATGTGAGCCATATGAACGCGATGGAGTGATTCTTGCTGGGCTTTGCGAAGTGTCTGATGCGCAAAAACCCTCATCATCGCATATGCGAATCCGAGGGTTTTTCCTCTCTCATTGTTTTTCCGCCCGATCCCCCGGGGATGAATTCAATGCGAGAATGTAGGAGGTAATGAGGAGAGAGTCAAGAATAAAAGAATCCCGAGACTATTTCAGTTTTGCTACCCTGCCTTCCCAATGGCGATATCCCAAAGGGATCCCTTCGGGAAAAGTCACCATCTGTTCGATGGTGTTAGATTCTCAACGAGTAGAGTCTTCGACCGGCTGTAGTTTACCCCGCGCAAGCGGTGCCGGAATGACGAACAGACCCACACTTGAACTACCGGACTGCCCGAGGGGAGAGCATTGTGTTTGGCATGAAAGAGACGCGCAGCATCAGGGAGCAGTCTTAAACGGCGAAGGGAGGAATTTCTTCACCTCGTTGATGAACTCTTCGGGCTTGATAGGCTTCGTTAAGAAGACGTCGGCACCCGAGTTCTTTGCCTCTTCAATATCAGATTGACTCTGCAATGCGCTTACGACGATCACGGGAGTTTTCTTCGTCCGATCGTTGCTTCTGATGCGCCGGCACGTTTCAAATCCGTTCATGTCCGGCATGACCAGATCGACGACGATAAGGTCGGGCGTCATTTCCTCTATCTTCTTGAGTGCTTCCTCCCCGTTCGATGCGACCATAACGTCGTACCCTGCAAGGACGACGTTGTGCTGGAGTAGCGCTCTCATCAGTTTCTCATCATCGATGATCAATATTGTTTTGCGATGTTCGGTCGGCATACTAGGCCCGGAATGTATTGGCTGCAAAATCTCGCATTACGGAGTTTAGCACTCTGAATGCGAAAATGTAGCAGTAATCAGATGCAGAATCAAGCGCACTTAAAGATCGATTTTCATGGGTACGTCGCTCTAAGACGTCCGGGCCGGTCGGGATTGCAGTTTGCTGGTAAGAAAAGGCAAGTCGCGACGGATGCCAAGATGAAAGTAGATTCTCTGTTTCTTTTTGGTTTCAACTTCCTTTCTTCGCATTCTTGGAGCCTTGGCGGTTTGTCTTTCACACAAGGAGGCCTTTCAACAATCTGCTAGTTTAGTTCAGCCGCGCCGTCCAATTCCAGTTTTATTATTGTGTCGACTTTGTCTTGATGGCCAACCGGCATATGGAGCACCAGGCCGCCGTCCTTCTGCTCGACGGTCACCGTTCCTCCTGTCAGTACGCTGCTTGCAAGGATCCTTCTCTTGAGCGGGGGAAGACTTATCTCATCCTTATTCCATTTCTGAACGTGAAGGTAAACGACTTTTCCAACATGCGTCGAT
>CAYYHS010000803.1:0-1516 GCA_964471785.1 uncultured Chitinophagaceae bacterium | reverse complement strand
CCCGTGCAGACAACAAACCGGTTCTTCTCCTTTAATCTCATCGACCATCTTGTCAGGAGCCGCGCAAGCTCGACCGCCTCTTCATAATAGCGGGACATTTCAACCCCGATCTCCCCCCTTCGCAATTCCTCCTTCATGCCAACACTTAAACGCTTGCTCTTCTTGATCTTCAGCTTCGTTTGAGCAAGCTGCTTCCGCGCATCACCGGGTGATTTTATCCGGGCCGATCCAAAAAAAACTATGATGTCTCTGATCCCAAAATATTTGAATCGGCTTAATGGCTCAAGAAACTCCGAAAGAATCCGTATCGGCCGGGCATCTTTGCCATTCAGGAATCCGAGGTTTTTGTATGCTTTTATCGGGCGGTTCTGTTTAGCTATCTTCATTCTCAAATTCTATTGTGGGCGCATTTTTACTTGAAGCAGCTTCGGAGTAACAAGTCTGTTCACTATTCGCTCAAGCTGATCCTGATCGGTCGTGTCGAATGCGCCAGCCTTATTGCTGTCAACATCCAGCACACCGAAGACTCGAGCACCCACCAAAATCGGGACCACGATCTCTGAGCGAGAAGAGGGATCGCAGACAATATGTCCCGGAAATTCTGCAACATCTCGCACTACGATAGTCTTCCGTTCTGCGGCAGCAGTCCCGCACACACCCCTGCCAAGTTTGATACGCGTACAGGCCACCTTGCCCTGAAACGGTCCGAGGACTAATTCTTCCCCTTTCAGCAAATAGAAACCCACCCATAGAAACTGAGGGAAGGTTGCGGCCAATGCGGCGCTAACATTCGCCAGGTTTGCCACCTCATCTTCTTCGTCGGCCAGAAGAGACGACAGCTGAGGAAACAATCCCTCGTATTTCTCTTCTTTTGATTCTCCTACAACCGTTATCGTTTCCATCGGGAGAAGAATTATGGTTCGAACACGCGTTTTACAGCAACCTCAGTATCATCCACGTTGAGCCGGATTTTGGTACCGTTTGCAGCATAGTCTTTTCGGATAACGGCAAGGCCTTTGACTAATCTATTCCCAGCGATTTCCGGACTTCGGCTCGAGATAATGCCGACTTCTTTCCCGTCGAACACCAGGATTAGCGGAGTCGTTGATAAGAGGTTTTCAGTCCACTCTACCAGACAAAGCCGTTTTTGCACCTTCTGATAAGTATCAAGCCGTGCCACAATCTCCTGCCCAATGTAGCATCCCTTCACGAAACTTATATGGCTCCGCAGGTTAAGCTCCAGCGGGTTAAATTCGCCGGAAATCTCCCTTTGATATCTTGGTATGCCATTCTCGATCCTAAAGACCTCATAGGCGTTATTCCCGACCTGAGAAATACCCTGTTTCGCCAGCTGCGTCAACACAGCCTCGTCCCTGTCCACGACGGAAATCTCGACTTCCAGATCAAAGTACTTTGCCATAATCGAGGATCCTAACAAATGGGCCCGAACAGTTTCAGGCGCGCTTCTTCCTATCACGCGCGCTAGCAGGACTAACTCACCGGTTACGTCCCGGAC
>CAYYHS010000802.1:0-1519 GCA_964471785.1 uncultured Chitinophagaceae bacterium | reverse complement strand
ACCAGAGGCGCTACCATTTCGACGAAGCCGAGATGTTTAGGTCACTCGGAAAGATGCTTGAGAAGCAAAGGCCGGAGGTAGTGGTCGTCTTTTCCACGACGTATGATCACCGGGCCGTAGTGGAACTTTGCAGCAGGCACGGGGTCCATGTAATGATGGAAAAGCCGCTAGCGGTTAGTCTTGAAGATGCACAGGCGATCTCGAAGGCGGCAAAGGAAAACAACGTCGCCGTTCTTGTGAACTATGAGACAACATGGTACCGGAACACAAAGGATGTGTACCGCATCATACATCAGAACGGACTCGGAGAAATCCGGAAGTTGATCGCCCATGACGGACATCGGGGCCCCAAAGAAATCGGCGTTGGCCCCGAGTTTCTTTCCTGGCTTACTGATCCTGTGCTGGATGGCGGAGGGGCATTGATGGATTTCGGGTGCTACGGGGCGAACCTCTTCACGTATCTAATGGATAACCAGACACCGCTTACCGTCACGGCAATAACACAACAGCTCAAGCCTCAGATCTATCCTCGCGTGGATGATGAAGCGACGATCATTCTCACATACCCCCATGCACAGGGGATCATCCAGGCCTCTTGGAATTGGCCTGCCGGTCGGAAGGATCTTGAAATTTACGGCGCGACAGCATCTGTCTGTACTGTTGGGAGAGATCTCGTGCGCCTTCGGGTTGGAGACGAGCCTGAAAAGGAAATGTCCTCGGTGCCATTGGATCCTCCGGAAGATGATCCGCTCTCTTACCTTATTGCGGTTGTACGTGGCAGTCTGCATCCCTCAGGGCTGTCATCTTTGGACAACAATCTGATTGTGAACGAAATTCTGGAAGCGGCGCGCCAGTCGGCGACAACGGGTCGGACCGTGCGTCTTCCCCTCCATGAAGGCGATCACTAAGAACGATGTGCTAATCCACTCGCGAGAGAACTGTCCCCACCTTTCCACGCCGTATCAAAAACTCTTCGATCGACACTTCATACATTAGCACCTTCGCAGGTTTAATCCTGTCATTTGTTCTCAGACAAGCGCAAATGTGCCGGTTCCTGTTTAATTGTCGCGCCCCAAGTTCTGCTTTAGATAACGTTCCATTATCCTTTTGAGAAATTCATCTTTATTGATCGTCATTAAGATCTCGGCATTTGGTTCTTTAGAATCATCCAATACTGTATACCCAAAATCGTCAACACGCACATTAGATTTCCGGCTGGTAAAAAGTTCGGGCCAAAGGACATAGCCGACGGCCACTGCGTCATACAAGGTTGGGTCCGGAGAAGCAAAGCTTTCGTAACGCCATAATGTATACAAACCGCACAAAGCGTCGGTCAGCGGTGATTGACGCATCAAAAGACGGTTGCGGTCGGATTCATTTAATTTTACGAATGTTGTCACGTCCAATCCAGCATAGACTATATCTGCGCCGCACGTAACAAACATTTTTGATGCTTCGATATCAGCTCTCACATTCCATTCGGCATCGGGAACCGGGCCTCCGTTATAGCCCATGTGAA
>CAYYHS010000801.1:0-1523 GCA_964471785.1 uncultured Chitinophagaceae bacterium | reverse complement strand
ATCTAGGCCGATAATGCCGAGCATCATCGATGCGATCAACGCAAGGTAGCCGTATTGTACAACCCAGTGGAAGACCATGTCCATTCTATTAACTTCCTCCTACATGCATTTATGCGAACAATGCCTCTTCGTGATCCAAAAAATCAGATTATGCCGTCGGGGGGAGATTTGAACCGGGATCACAATTACTTGCAGGCCAACTGAAGCTACTTCTATTCAAATTCAAATGCAATTGCGGAAGCGAAAAAGCAGTCCCAAAATTACGAGTAGTGCAAATTCATCAACGTAGGACGATGCTGAACCTGATGCAGCGCTTCAGGGGATGTGAGCAGAAATGAATTCGGTGCAACGCAAACTCTAATACAGGAATTGTTAGAAAGGAGTTACTGAACGTCGGGGCCATAGTGGGAAGGTTTCACTGATCGTCCTTGCCGAACATCTATTTCCTATTTCCCATTTCGAGAGCATCCCGAATTGTTTTGCAGATCTCGGAAATTCTAAATGGTTTCATGATGACATGATTCACGCCAATGGCTGCGGCCCTATCCGGGTTCAGTTCGTTGCTGAATCCGGTGCACAGGATGATCGGAATGTCTCTTCTGATCTTCAAGACTTCCTTTGCCAATTCAATCCCGGTCATGCCCGGCATCGTATAGTCGGTGATCAAAACGTCGATGTCGTTCCCTTTTTCCTTGAAGAATTTCAGGGCATCCGCGCTATTCGAAAAGCCCGTAATCGTATAGCCCAGAGGAGTGAGCATATCCTCGGCCATGTCGACCAACATCTGTTCATCATCGACAAAGAGAATTCGTTCGGTGCCCGACACCTGATGATGTGATTCGACATAGCTCGTTTCGGCCGGCGATTCTTCAGCAACGGGGAGATACAGCTTAAATGTTGTCCCTTTGCCAACTTCGCTTTCGACCAGGATATCTCCACCGAACGACTGCACCAATCCGAGAACGACACTAAGCCCCATTCCGGTCCCCTCGCCTACCGCTTTTGTCGTAAAGAAAGGTTCGAAGGCTCGTGAAAGAGTGTCGGGGTCCATGCCACAGCCCGTGTCGGCAACTTCGATAACCGTGTATTCACCCGGTGGAATTTCTCCGCCGCGGCCGTACTGCTTTCGGTCGGTACGTTCCGCGAACAGGAGAACCGTCATCGTCCCTTTGCGGGCCATTGCATGAACGGCGTTGGTGGCAAGGTTGAGGAGCACTTCGTGTATCTTCGTGGGGTCGGCAAAGACCGGTTTGACATTTTTGTCCAGGTCGAATTCTATTATTACCGATGAAGGTATTGAAGCCCTGAGAAGATCCAGCACTTCCTTGATGATCGGCCGTACGGATGTGATCGATTTCTGCGGATCGGTTTTCCTGCTGAAAGTCAAGATCTGCTCGATCAAGTGTTTCGCCCTATCGGTTGCCTTGAGAATTTTAATCAGGTTTTTTTCCAGCCTGGAGTCTTTCGCGGCGAACTGAAGTGACATCTCGCCGTATCCCATGATTCCTCCGAGCACATTGTTG
>CAYYHS010000800.1:0-1529 GCA_964471785.1 uncultured Chitinophagaceae bacterium | reverse complement strand
TGGACGACCTTGAAGAAATGAAAGGTGATTTACCCGACGCAGTTGCTACACTGCAAACTGAAGTCAACCGCCTTCAGACGCTTATCAAAGGGCAACAAGATATCGCGACTGCCTCCGTGATAGCACGGGACAAAGCCGACATCGATATTCTAGAGTTCAAGGAGAAGCTTGAGAAGTACAAGAAACAACAGTATGAAGTACGCAGCAATAAAGAATACGACGCACTCACAAAAGAAATTGATTTTGCGAACGAATCGATCAGAAGTCTTGAAACACAGTTTGCGACATTAGAAACGGCGATGACATCGGCCAAGGCCGAGATCGAAAAGGTGACGAAGCAGCTCGAAGAGCAGAGTGCGGTGTTGAACGAAAAACAGGCTGAGCTTGCCGAAGTATCCAAAGCAAACGAGGACGAGGAACTCGAGCTCAAACATCGACGTGAGAAAATCGTCGTTCGCTTGAAGCCCGACACTATCTCGCGGTACGATCGCATCCGGAAGGCACGGAACGGAAAGGCGGTTGTTCCGGTGAAACGAGCATCGTGCGGAGGATGCCACAACAAGATTCCCCCACAACGGCTGCTTGAGCTGCGGACACAGAACAAGATGTTTATGTGCGAACATTGCGGCAGAATCCTCGTTTCAGCGGAACTTGCCCAGGCGAGCGAAGCGGCTGCATGAAGATCATCGGCTTTACCGACGGGGCGTCACGTGGAAACCCGGGTCCCGGGGGCATCGGGATCATCTTGAAGGATGAGGCGGGGAAGGTTCTTCTGGAAGCAAAGAAATTTCTCGGCAACGTTACGAACAATGTCGCAGAGTACACGGCGCTTCTCGAATGTTTGAACCATGTAAAGGGCCTTGCGAAGAAAGACGGATTGGCGTGTACGGCCCTCGTCCTGCATTCCGACAGCGAGCTGATGGTGCGACAAATGAACGGTGAGTATAAAGTAAAAGACGCGGCGCTGAAGAAGCTCCACAGCCAGGCGCGCGATTTCCTCCGCTCATCGGAATTCGAGTTTTCGATTACGCATGTTCCGCGCGAGAATAACAAGGAAGCGGACGCGCTGGCAAATGAAAGCATCGACGATCATCTGCACGGCTAACCGGCGGATCATCGACCGGCAAAAGAATTTAATTCAATCATCTATATCACATGCTGACTCGTTCACTTACTATTCGTGCATGCACTACTGAGCGTACGTCAGGCAATCGCTTAAATAACGCTGTACATTATTTAGGAGGAAAGTCCGAACTCCATCCGGCCGTATCTCTTCGAGATTCGACCGGAAGGGCACGGTGCTGGATAACATCCAGGAAGAGCAATCTTACGGACAGTGTCACAGAAAATATACCGCCGAGGTTCGTCCTTCGGGACGTTCCGAGGTAAGGGTGAAATGGTGCGGGCTGCGTTCAGCGGCCTTAATGTAAGAGCGCACCGCGGCATCAGTGATGGTGCCGGCATGACAAACCCCACCGGGAGAAAGACCAAGCAAGTTCCGCTTCTCGTCCTCGTTCGTTGAGGGCGGG
>CAYYHS010000799.1:0-1530 GCA_964471785.1 uncultured Chitinophagaceae bacterium | reverse complement strand
GAGGGGAGTGCAGAAATCGACGGGCTTCGAGACCAAGGCATTTACCTTTCATGTGACCCTCCGAGATCCGACAATCCTCACCGATGCATTCCTTCCGGATTTCCGCCAACTCTCCGCAGGGACGATTGAAGGAAGCTACTCCGGCAACAACATGAACATGAACGTGGACATCAATGTCCCCCGGTTCGAATACAGCGCTTTTGAAGTCGACAGTGTCACCGTTAAGGTTACCTCGGACGCCGACGACTTGCGGGCGAACGTGGATGTCGGGTCGATAAGCGATTCGACGCTGCGGGTAACGAACCTTGAGCTCGGCGGAAAGGCCGGTCACGACAGCATTGACGTTTCGTTGAAGAGTACCCGCAACGACGGCTACACGAAAATGCTCCTCGCCGGCGCGTTCAGCTGCGTGCCCGATGGATGCAGGTTTCGGTTTAACCAGGACGGGGTCGTGTTTCAAAACGCCCGGTGGAGTGTCTCCCCCGACAATTCTCTTTTCTTTGGCAAGGATCAGTTTATCGCCCACAATGTTGTCTTGCGAGGAGCGGAACAGTCACTCTCATTTAACAGCACCAACGAAAAAGAACAGCGGCCGCCGCTTCGGATTGATTTTTCCGGTTTCGACCTTGCCACGTTGGCCCAGGTCGTTGAGCGCGACACCGGACTGCTCGGCGGAATTCTCACAGGGAATGTTGTGCTTCAAAACCTGGAGAATAAGATGGCGTTTACCTCCGATCTCACGATTAAGGACTTCGCCTTCGGTCAACGACACGTGGGAGATATTGCGCTGAGGGCAGACAATCAGACAGCAAATGTTTATGCCGTTAACCTGGACATTGCAGGCAACGGCAACCAGATTGCTATGCAGGGTAGATACGCGACCGAGGTCGGCGGCAATAAGCTTGACCTCACATGCGATTTTACTAAAGTAAACCTTGCAAGCGTTGAGCCGTTTACGTTTGGAAATGTGCGCCGTCTTACAGGCACAATGACCGGCGGTTTGCACGTAACGGGAACAACGACGAAACCTTCCATCACCGGGAATTTGAAGTTCTCTAATACCGCATTCACTCCGGTCTTTCTGGAGACGTACCTGCATCTTAATAACGGCGACATAGAATTTGACGGCAAAGGGGTCGAACTCCGTTCTTTCGATCTTGTCGATACGCTCGGCAACAAAGCTTCATTGCGCGGTCGTCTGCTCACCGAAGACTTCCGCACTTTTGGGTTTGATTTTCAACTTCATACGGTCAAGTTCCTGCTCTTGAATAAACCGGCAAGTCGAGACGCTCTCTATTATGGAGTGATAATTCTTGACAGCGATCTTTCGGTGAAGGGAGACGAGAAGAGGCCGCTCGTCACGATGCAGGCAGAGCTGGATAAGGGGACTAATCTTGCGCTCGTTCTGCCGGAATCGGACCTTGCCGTAGAGGAGCGAAGGGGGATCGTAAAATTCGTCGACACTCACACTCCTCCGAATTCTATTCTCTCCCGGCCAGGCGTACGAATAGACAAAGATACGGCTGGGGC
>CAYYHS010000798.1:0-1533 GCA_964471785.1 uncultured Chitinophagaceae bacterium | reverse complement strand
GGTAGCTTTCGTTACTGAAAAAATCGATATCGCTCGCAGGATCGCTGCCGAGTTTATGCACTTTGGTCTTCGTGTTCAGTTCAAACTCTGGACTTTTATTATCCGCAGTCTTTTGTGAGAAATAGAAAAATGATGAGTTGTCCAGCGTCCAGCCCAGAGGACCAAACCAGCTCGGATAAATGCTGTCGGGCAACAGTTTATCGGTATCGACGTTCAAGACCCGGAGTTCGGAGACCTCGGCGCCGGCCGCTGAAAGTCCGAGGACAATATTCTTTCCGTCATAACTCGGCACTACGCTTTGGATGGTGGTTACCGCTCCCGGTCGATAGGTGGAAGGGTCGAGCAGTAGTTTCTCTTCTCCATTCCAACCTTCGCGGTAGTAGAGCTTGCCGACGTTTTCACCGCCTTTTGTTTTTTTGTAGAACAACCTGGTGCCTTGGTAAATAATGTCCGAATAATTGGCAGGCTTGAGCTTGTCGAGAGACATCCATTCTTTTACAAGAGAGTCTCGCGCAGGAATTCTGGCCAACAGGCTATCGCTTACATTAGCCTGGTCTTTGAACCAATCTTCCACTTCCTTGCTCTTGATATTTTCCAGCCATCGGTAAGGGTCTTTATACTCCTTGCCCCAATATGTGTCGGAGCTATCGACGGTCCGGGTGGGAGGATAGGGCCACTGGGCGTAAGAACAGGTGCTCAGCAGCAGGAGCATCACGAAACAGAAAAGTGTTTTCATGGCGATGTTTTCCTTATGGTAGAAGTTATCTGAGAATATTTGTACACAACTGTTCTATCTCCGGAACATTACAAATCTCTTCTTCCCCCTGGTCATTCCTTACACATTTGATTTTACAATTCCGGATGATACGATAAACGAGTTCCCGAAACCGGACACCCGTCTCCCCTATGCATAAAAACCTCATTCATCCCGCATAGCGGGAATCGAGAGGTTTCGATTCTTCTTCTATTTTTTTGTTCCCACCCAAATCCCCGGGGCTGTGTCCTATGTAGATCTGGCACCCTTATTCGCGGTCAAGGTAGCGAGTCGCCAAGTGGGAATCAAGGAAAAAATGCGAATAGGCAAATCAATGCATATATCGTTTAATCGTTCTCCCTTCCAAATCCGATTGGACGTCGTTTTGGTTCAGGAGGCATCATAAGTTCACGAATTGCATCGAAGACAACTTTGAACTGTGCGTCGTATTTTTTTTCGAGCGAATCAAGCTTGCGTTCCAACCCTTCATTTGTAGCAAGCATCTGACGCAGGCGCACGAACGCTCGCATGACCTCAATATTCACCCGAACAGCCCGCTTACTTCTCAGAACGCTTGAGAGCATTGCGACTTCTTGTTCGGTAAACGCGTACGGAGCAGCCCTGCGGAGGCCGCCCCAGCTTGAAATCACAATCTGTGATTTCAAGCTCTGAAATTCCTCTAATGTCAATTGAAACATGAAATCGATCGGGAAGCGATCGACATTCCGTTTCACTGCCTGGACAAGCACACGCGGAGCAACCTGGTATAAGCGGGCCAA
>CAYYHS010000797.1:0-1543 GCA_964471785.1 uncultured Chitinophagaceae bacterium | reverse complement strand
CCTGAATGAACTTGCTGTGAACAATATCCGGCGCAACGGGAAAACGGGGATCGCCATACTGGTACTGATTCCACTTCGCCATTTGAACTACGACAGACGCATCCGCAATACCGGGTGTCGTCATTTTCGGGTCGGCAGTTGTCGTCCGCTCCTCAATGAATCCGCCGCCGCTTGCCGGCGAATAAGCGGCAAATAACGCCGCAGTGCGCGCGTTCATCCACTCACAAGGCATGTTGTTTACTCTATATGCTCCCGGATAATTCCACCCCAAATATGAAAGCGGATACGACGTGCTGTCATACGTTCCGGGAGTGGTATTGTAGTAACCGTTAATGAGCAGCGGGTCGTAATAGTTTACGTTGTTCGATATAAAGACCTGCAAGTTATTCAATGCCAGTAAAGGTGAATAGTGAGATGAGTCACCGACATAATACTTTGGTTGTACTACCAGCCCGCGATTGGCATTATTCGTATCGATAATGATTGTGCTCGTAAAAAATTTATCGGGATCCTCACCGTTGTTTGTCACGTTGGTATCTTCGCCGACCCAGTTCTGATTAACGAATATATTGTTCGTTACAAAAAAATGGCGGTGATAGGGAGACAAAAGCCAGTATTTCTTGTTATTGATGATCGTGTTATGATTGAAGTACCCAAAGTCGGTCAGTTCGTTTTGCTGGAGGAATGTAAGGCCGCCTCCGACAATTGTATTGTTTTCAACCCACAACGTGTCGATCGGATGCTTGCATTGAAAGACCCTTGATCCCCACCACTGGCCCGGCTCGAACATGTTCCGGAAATACGAGTTGGTGATGAAGAACTTCGCTCCATACGGCCAGCCTCCGATGGCACCAGTTTCATTCGTGCAATCGAAAAGATCGACGTTGCTGAATTCGAAGAGGCAGTTGTCTATCGTCAAAGACTGCGGCTGCTTGTTCACCGTGCCGCAATAAAACAGCTCGGACTTAAGCTTCCCATCCAATTGCATAGCCTGCCAATGAACATTGACAATCTTAACGCTTCCGTAGACTTTACTGGCCGGAACATCCGTCGTCCCTGTCGGCTGCAATAAGATAACCGGTTTCATCGTTCCCGCCAAGTCGGGGACGCCGACGATCGTCAAAGTGCCGTTCGGATTCGTCACATTGATAGGCGATTTCTGATAATAGAAGTGCCCTTCCTGAAGAGCATACACTCTTGACGGATTTATTCTTGCGCCGGCGCTTGTGGTGTCGCCGTTTATTGTCGATTCGAGCGCGCCTGCATTGTGAAGCGTCGTATGGGGAATATCCCCTGGAATAACGATGGTGTCTTGACTCGCAGGCACTTGGGCATTTGATACGCTTATGATCGCAAAACAAATTGATAGGCAAAATGAAAGAGGTTTGCTCATTGTTCCCTCCCTTGACAGATATTTTTTACAGGATGTTCATGTGAGGTGCCGATGCTGAACGTAGAGTGGATGGTGAATCCGAATCGTGAGGGGAAACACGGTGAATGGAGATCTGGTGTGACGACCGGAAATGCCGCGCGCCCCTAAGAA
>CAYYHS010000796.1:0-1544 GCA_964471785.1 uncultured Chitinophagaceae bacterium | reverse complement strand
GGCAACTCAATCGAAGGATTGCTCGTGACCGTTGAGGTGACGCAGTAAAAAATTCCTTTCCTTTGCGAATGATGGGCGATGAATGGGGAACGGAGACAGGAGCGGGGAGGCAGGAGACCAAGAATTTTGTTTCACCATCTTGGCTAAAGACTTCGGACTCAGGAACGAAAACCTAACTTCTAACAAGAGAACATGCTCGACTTAAAATTCATCCGTGATCATTCCTCTCTCGTCAAAGAGGGGATTCGTACTAAACATGAAGTCGACAACATCGACGAGATTATCTCAGTCGATGAGAAACGACGGGCGCTTCTCCAGGAGGGAGAACTGCTCAAGGCAACGCGGAACGATGTTTCTGCCAAGATCGGTAAGATGAAGAAATCGAATGAAGACGCCGGCCCGGCGATCGCCGAAATGAATATTGTGAAGGAACGGATCCAGGCGATTGACGAAGAGCTGAAAGTTGTCGAAACGCGCCTCGATGCTCTTCTTCTCTCCGTGCCCAATATTCCTCATCCTTCTGTCCCCGTCGGAATGACACCCGCCGACAATCAAGAAATCTTTGCCTGGGGTGGAAAGCCGTCGTTCGATTTTGAGCTGAAGCCGCACTGGGAGCTGGCCGAGAAGCTCGGTATCATCGATTTTATGAGGGGGGCAAAAGTTGCCGGGGCTGGGTTTCCGTTCTATGTAGGAAAAGGTGCGACTCTTGAACGTGCGCTCATCAACTTTTTTCTGGACCGTGCGTCGGAACGAGGATACACCGAGATCTCGGCTCCCCTGTTTGTCAACGAGGAGAGCGCTCGCGGCACAGGACAGATTCCCGATAAAGAGGACCTTATGTACTTCGCCGAACGGGACGGGTTTTACCTTATTCCGACCGCTGAAGTCCCGGTGACGAACTTTCATCGTAAAGAAGTGTTTGAAGAGAAGGATCTTCCCGTATCCTATGCCGCTTACACCCCCTGTTTCCGGCGCGAGGCTGGTTCCTACGGGAAGGATGTGCGCGGATTGAATCGCCTCCACCAGTTCGACAAAGTCGAGCTAGTGAAATTTGTCCTCCCCTCGTCATCATACGACGAACTTGAAACGTTGCGGCAGGATGCAGAGTTTTTGTTGCAGCAATTGGGACTGCCATACCGCACGCTGCTGATGTGCACCGGTGACATGGGGTTCACGCAGACCAAGAAATACGATCTGGAGGTATGGGCCCCGGGACAACAGAAGTGGCTTGAGGTTTCGTCCTGCAGTAACTTCGAATCCTTTCAGGCGCGGCGCATGAACATCAAGTACAAGCCAAGAGAATCCGGAAAGCAGGAATTCGTTCATACGTTGAACGGCTCTGCGCTGGCGCTTCCCCGCATCGTCGCTGGATTGCTGGAGCACAATCAGACGCCGGAAGGAAAGGTCATTGTGCCGAAGGTTCTTCAGCCTTACACGAAATTTGCTGTGATTGAGTAGATGCTTCTCTGATTCTACAACGTACGTTGGAATCGGAAGAACCGATCAGAACGCTAATCGAACCTATTTTTCATTTTTTGCCAGTT
>CAYYHS010000795.1:0-1546 GCA_964471785.1 uncultured Chitinophagaceae bacterium | reverse complement strand
CGTCACCTTGCACTTCGCACGAACAAGCCCGGAGACGACGGCGGGAATGCTCTTAGTATCGATGTTCGCAGTGATTCCATCGCCGATCACCGCCGCATTTTTTACATTCTTCATTTTCTTCAGCACCAGCAGAGCCCGTTTTTCCGGTTTCACCGAGAAGATAATCTTATTCGCGCGTTCGCGCAGAAGCTCTTCTACTTTTCCCTGGACAACCAACTTTCCCTTATTGATGATCGCCATCCGGGTTGCGACCTGTTCTACCTCGTTCAACAAATGCGACGAAAGAAACACCGTTATTCCGCGCTGGTTTGAAAGTTGGCCGATCAACTCACGAACTTCTTTCATGCCTTGTGGATCAAGGCCGTTTGTCGGTTCGTCGAGAACGACAAGTTCCGGGTCGCAGAGAAGAGCCTGTGCAATGCCGAGACGCTGCTTCATCCCGTGTGAAAAAGTTTTGACGCGATCCTGACCTCGTTCCGACAGGCCGACCAACCCCAGAGCATCAGCGATCTTTCGTTTTTCGGGTGTGTGGCCAAGAGTCAACGAGCCGGCAATTTCCATGTTGCGGCAGGCTGTCAGGTAGAGATAAAAATCGGGCTTCTCTACAATCCCCGCAACTTTTGCGAGCGCCTTTTCTCTTTCCGTTTGAAGTTGGTGGCCGAACAGTTCTACGGATCCGGTCGTCGGTTGAATAAGCGAGAGGATCATTCGAATAGTCGTGCTCTTACCGGCGCCGTTCGGTCCAAGAAAGCCAAAGACATCGCCGCGGTGAATTTCGAGGTTTACATCCTCCGCCGCCCAGCGGTTTCTATAGCGCTTTCCGAGGTTGAGAGTTCGAAGTATAACGTCTGCGGACATAGTTTTCTCAGTTATCAGTGAACAGTAAACAGTTAGCAGTTTGTAGGTAACCTCTCAAGATCTCGTCTGATTACTGTTCACTGATCACTGTTGACTGTCAAATGATTTCCTTTAGCAGTTCTTTTCTTGGGTTCGGAATGACAACCTTATTCACAAGCAGTCCCCGTTCCGCGCAAACGGCAGCGGCAGAGTCAACGGCCGCGCGGACGGCGGCAACATCTCCCGTGAGTGTGACGAACGCTTTCCCTCCGAGCGCCATCGCAAGCCGAATCTCAATCAGCCTGACGCGTGCCGTCTTAACAGCCGCGTCCGCCGCTTCGATCAACGAAGCAACGCTGAAGGCCTCCACGATGCCAAGCGCTTCCAGCATCTGCACCTGAGAAACCCCCGTGATGGCGGGAAAAATATCCTCATGAACATTTGGAATAACAAACGTATCGATAACCATTCCGGTTCCGCTGACTTTCCCCGCATCGACGCTCGCCCGGACAGCTGCGACGTCGCCTCCGACCATTACGATGTATTTACCAGAACAGATGCTTCGGGAAAGAAGCATCTCGACGTCTGCGGCTTTCAGCATTGCATCGCCCACCAAATAACCGGCGGCTATGCTCGAAAGTTCAATCAGCCCGATGGAATTCATCTCTGCCATGCTGCACCCTCTCTCTATTTTTGTTCAATAACAATT
>CAYYHS010000794.1:0-1547 GCA_964471785.1 uncultured Chitinophagaceae bacterium | reverse complement strand
TGAAATCGTAGCCTTCTTCGTGAGGAACAAAGAGTTCCAACAGGACAGGTTCCTTTCGTTGCGGGGTTGGCTGTGATTCGCTTCAAGGTTGTTGTCCAACTTTCCTTGGAGATCATCCAGGAGATGCCGCCGAACCTGACGTTGACCTTGTAATCTGCATCATCCTTCTCCCCCAGCGGATGTTCGCAGACGCCAGTTCACAAAGGCCTACCTTTTACGGAGCCTCACGGCGGAATTTGACTTCCATCCAATTCTGTGATACACATATTTTTCACTCCGAAATGAGCCAATAAGAAAGCGCTTGGAGCCAGTCATGCGCGATAGCAGAGTCGATGATTCCTGGGGGCATTCCTTTCCCGACGTCAATCCAAACCCGGTATTTGAGGCCAACTTTGATAGCAAAGTGGTCTATTCCAACCCCGCCGCGAGGGCAGTGTTGGGCGATTTTGAATCTCTTCCCTGGCTCTGTGACACGGTTGGTCAATTTGTCGATGGGAAGAGAGACAATACCACTCTCACCGTCAAAGTCGGCATTTCCTGGTTTCAGTTCACAACGTTCTTCGTAGAAAACCTGCAACTGATTCGCTTCTACGGCACGGACGTCACGGAGCTGAAACAGGTCCAGAGGAGCAAAGAAAACTCGGTTGCCGAGCTTGATGCCACTGTGTCCTCGCTGGCAGTTGGTCTGATTGTTTACAACCTTGATGGCAAAGCGGTCCGGATGAATGAAGCCGCGGAGAAGACTCTCCCGAAAGAACTGTTCTATAAGACGACGGTGGATGATCGCAACCGTATTTTACACTGGATAAGAGAAAACGGAGAGCCGTTTCCGACCGAAGAAATTCCTATACATCGTGCCCTGAATGGCGAGACGGTACTCGACGTTATCCTGGGAACAACCATTGATGATCGCAATCTGTGGATTAACACTAGTGCTGCACCAATCCTCTCGCCAGACTACAAAATGTTCGGAGCCGTAGCGTCATTCGTTGACATCTCTAAGCAGAAAGAGATGGAGAGGAAACTGGTAGGCAGCGAGGCACGACTTCGGTTGGTGCTGGATAGCTCCCTGGATTGTGTTTACCGACTCAATCTTCAGACGGGGCGTTACGAGTACATCAGCAAGTCCGCTGAGAAGATTATCGGTTTCTCAGCGGATGAGCTAATGGCGCAGGATCTCAAAACCGCGTCAAGCGCCGAAGGGAAGGGCATAGTTCACCCTGATGACCTGGCTGCGATGAAGGCGGGATTTGCTCGTTCAGAAGAAGATGGTGAGGCAACCGTAGAGTATCGACAGCAGTCGAAAAGCGGTGAGTATCGCTGGGTTTCTAACCACGTGTCTGTGATCAGAGATAGTACCGGGCGCCCGTTGTATCGGGACGGAACCATCCGTGATGTTACTGAACGCAAACGAATGGAGGAGATACGGGACAGCGAGAGCGCGGAACTGGATGCTGTCGTACACTCTCTGGCAATTGGACTTATCATTTACGACTCAACGGGCAAAGCCACTTTCATGAACTCGGATGCAGAAGAAATGCTCCATA
>CAYYHS010000793.1:0-1549 GCA_964471785.1 uncultured Chitinophagaceae bacterium | reverse complement strand
CAGATTTGCGGGAACGTAGCAATTGATGAACACGGTTCTTGGGCTGGCTTGCCATGGCCTTCCCAGATAAAACGCGGAATTGACAGTACCGTCATACCCGATGGAATCGGCGAGAATCTTGCAGTTCCTGAAAACGTACCCGTACAGGGTCGTGGCATCGGTACTGGCGGCAGTCAGCGTTCCGCCGTTCCTCATTTCGTGGATCGTGCAGCTGTCGAAGACGGCGATGTCACGGCCGAAAATGAAATCGACGGTCCCTTCGATAAAACAGTTTTTATGATAGAGACGTCCGGTACCGCTTCCTCCCCACGTGTAGTAGGTATCCTGGTAGCCGAGGAGTCTGCAATTGATATATTGGTGACGATCGCCCTGCACCCTCAAGGCGACTGCCTGTGTTCCGCTGATGCCCGGTTGAGGCGAATAGGTGTTTTGGATCGTGATATTTTTGGCGATAAAATCGCTTGCATCAACCGCAAGCGTGAACGAGCCGCTCGTTCCAGGATTACCCGAATTATTGCCGCCATACTTATCGCCGTAGTCGTCGTACGTAATAATGGTACTGTCTCGCGATTCTCCGTCCAATATCACGTTGATCTTTCCGCTCGCCAATGTATCCTTTTCGTAATAGCTCCCTTTCTTCACAAGAATTCTCCAGTGTCCCGTATACCCAGCGGGGACGGCCCTGAATGCCGCTTGAACTGTCGTGTAATTGCCGCTCCCGTCCTTGGCCACGACAACGGTCGTATCCGCTTGAGGTTCCCGGGTCGTGAAAGTGATCTCATTGCCATATCCCGTGCCAGCGCTATTCATGGCGTACGCCCGAACATGATAGGAGGTATTTCCAACCAGAGGAGCAAGCCCGCTCGCGTATGCACCGACATCGCTTCCGTCCGTTGAATGCGGATTTGAGGTCGTTGGAGCGCCGGTCGTATTCCAACAGACACCGCGCGCCGTCACAGTGTCGCCTCCCCAATCCGTAACGTTTCCTCCGCCGATGGCAGTGGTGACTTGAATATTCGAAATTGCTGCTGTTGTCACAGTCGGCGGGATAATCGATGCAAGCGTGCTGAACACCACCTCATTTCCATATGCAGTTCCGGCTGAATTCGTCGCGTATGCCCGCAGGTGATACACCATCCCGGGCGTTAACCCGGTAAGTGATATTGCAAACAATCCTGTTCCTGCTCCCCCACTCACCTTTGAGTCCAAGATCGTAGGGCTTCCGGTACTGTTCCAGCAAATTCCCCTTGCAGAGACAGCGCCGCCGCCGTCATTGGTAACATTTCCTCCAGTGGTTGCAATGGTCATGGAGATTTTTGTCACAGCAGTGGTCGTCAATGTCGCCAACGTAGCCGAGACACCCGTATTGGCAGTTGCCAGAACGAAGTCATTTGTCGAAAGGGAGTAAAATGCGTTCGACGTTATGCTCCCCTTGCCGCTCAACGTGCCGCTGCCGCCAAGGTTCATCCAGTTATTCGCCAGGGAGTCTTCAGCAATACGCACGACCGAAGAGTCTGTAACCGAATCATCGCCGCTGTATGTTAACTGG
>CAYYHS010000792.1:0-1560 GCA_964471785.1 uncultured Chitinophagaceae bacterium | reverse complement strand
CGAGCTTCTGGATCTTATCCAAGTCATCTTTTGCTTTTGGTGTGAACTCTACTGCTTTCGCTCCATAGATGTTTTTCGCAATGGCCTCTACTTTTCTCGGAATATCCCAATTCCAGTCATACGTCGGCTTATATCTGTTCTTACACTTTTGCGCAATGTCGCAAACTATTTCAGCAAGCTCCATGGATCCTTCACCGCCTTTGCCCCAAACATCGGCAACAGATGCGGAGACCCCAAGTTGTTTACACCTCCCCTTTACTATTTCAATTTCATCATCGGCATCTGAAGTGAACTTATTAATCGCAACTGCGGCGGGAACGCCAAACGCAAGAATGTTCTCAAGATGTTTTTCAAGATTGCCCATTCCCTTTTTTAACGCTTCTTTGTTCGGTTGATTGACCGACTTCAGATCGACGCCGCCGTGATATTTTAACGCTTTCAAGGTTGCGACGAGGACAACTGCTTTCGGCGACAAGCCTGAATAGCCGCACTTGATATCGAAAAATTTCTCTGCTCCTAAATCGAAGGCAAAACCGGCTTCGGTCACGACGTAATCGGAAAGAGAGAGGCCCATTTTTGTCGCGATGACGCTGTTCGTCCCTTGAGCGATATTTGCAAAGGGGCCGCCGTGAATAATCGCGGGATTCCCTTCGATCGTCTGGACAAGGTTTGGCATGATCGTGTCTTTCAACAGCGCGGTCATCGCCCCGTGTGCTTTCAAGTCACGGGCGTAGATCGGATTCCGGTCAAAGGTAAATCCTACAAAGATATTTCCAAGCTTCTTTTTCAAATCGGTAAGGTTCTCCGCCAGGCAAAGGATGGCCATTACCTCAGAAGCCGCTGTAATATCGAACCCGGTTTCGCGAGGTATGCCGGACAGGGTCCCACCGAGTCCGACGATAATTTTTCTCAGGGAGCGGTCGTTCATGTCCATCACTCGTCTCCAATGGACTGTACGAGGATCGATTCCGAGGTTTCTCTCTTTGTTTTGAATATTATTGTCGATCAATGCGGCGAGCAAATTGTGCGCTTTCTCGATTGCGGAAAAATCTCCGGTGAAATGAAGATTAATATCTTCCATCGGGACAACCTGGGCACGCCCGCTGCCGGTTGCTCCTCCTTTCACACCAAACACGGGGCCAAGCGAAGGCTCCCGCAAGACCACAGTGGTCTGCTTCCCGATTCGGTTCATGCCTTGAGTGAGCCCGATCGAGACGGTTGTTTTTCCTTCTCCCGCCGGCGTCGGAGAGATGGCAGAGACAAGGATCAAATTGCCTTTGCTCAATTTGTCGGGGTCAATGTATTTCAGTGGTACTTTGGCCTTGTAGTTTCCGTAGAGGATGAGATCGTCTTCGGAGATATGCAGTTGTGAGGCGATTTCTTTTATGTGCTTCATTTGACAAGATTCCCTTTCCCTGATTGCTGGGTGCCTTAAATTTACACAACTATTATAAGGTTCCCAAATGGCTTCGCCGTTGAGTCGTGTCTGAACATGGTTGAAGGAGTGTCATGCCCGCGAAAGCGGGCATCCATTCCGCTTTCAAAAGAAATATTTGGATT
>CAYYHS010000791.1:0-1583 GCA_964471785.1 uncultured Chitinophagaceae bacterium | reverse complement strand
TCGCCCCTTATCGAATCGAGGGAGATCCATACATCGTTCATCCAACATCTTCCCCTCGTCGAGCAGAAATATCGGACCTACCTTCCTCTTTTTCCTTTTGCGATTCAGTCTTTCGACTTCTCACAATTCGATGTCTTGATTTCGATGAGCCATTGCGTCGCGAAGGGAGCAAAACCCCGCGCGGGTGCTCTGCATCTTTGCTATTGCTTCACACCCATGCGGTACGTCTACGAGATGTACGACGAATATTTTGGAAAGACGCAGGCCGGAGCAATTACTCGCGCGGGTATGGCGGTTATTGCACCAATGTTGCGCTTGTGGGATAGGAGCACCGTATCTCGAGTACATCAGTTCGTTGCGATTTCGGATCACATTCGCAAAAGGATCGAGCGTCATTATGCCCGTGACGCAAAAATCATCTTCCCGCCGGTTGATACCGAGCAGTTCCGTGTTTCGGAAAGGAACGACGGCTACTATCTCATCGTGAGCGCTCTAGTGCCGTACAAAAAAGTCGATCTCGCCATCCAAGCATTCAACAAGAACGGCGCACGACTGGTCATCGTCGGCAAAGGTCCGGACGAAGAGAAACTGCGCCGCATGGCCTGCTCGAACATCGAATTTGTCGGATGGAAGGATGATGCAGACCTCGCGACCTTGTACGGCGGATGCACGGCGCTGGTGTTCCCCGGGGAAGAAGATTTCGGCATTGTTCCTCTCGAAGCTATGGCAAGCGGAAAACCTGTCATCGCGTTCGGGAAGGGGGGAGCGTTGGAAACCGTCGAGGAGGGAATCTCAGGAGTATTTTTTTACGAGCAGACCGTCGTTGCGCTGGAAGATGCCGTTCGCCGGGCCGCCTCTATCCGTTTCGACCCGGTACGAATTAACAGCCGGGCCCTCCAATTCTCCCGAGGAATCTTCAAACAGAATCTCGCGAACTTCATCAAGGAAAACGTGGAGCGACACGCGGAACAATCGCACGGATTCGTACAAGACCCATGAATATACCGTTGAGCATGCCCGCCCAATCACTCATTCATTCTGTTGGAGGAGAGCGTAAGATCCTCTATGCTATCCTTCTTATCGCGGCACTCCTTCGCCTCGGAGCGATAGCTGAGTTCCATTCACCCCTCATCTCCGACGACAAGGATTACGACGCGATCGCGCGCGCCGTCGTACATGGCGAGGGGTATTCCTTTGAGGGAAAGCCGACGGCTTACCGACTTCCCGCTTATCCGTTGGTGCTTGCGGGCACATATGTTCTCTTCGGCGAACGGCATTACCCGGTCAAACTTCTCCAGATGATATTCGATCTCGCCTCCTGTCTTCTCCTCTTCGCAATCGGCAAGAGACTCTTTTCTACAGAAGTAGGTTTAGTTGCTGCGGCGATCCTGGCAGTTTTCCCGATCCAAATTCTCTACGTCACGCATTTGATGACTGAAACGATCTTCACGACCATTTTTCTGCTGATTATCTGGCTTGTCGTGATGGATGGAAAAAAATCGCTCAGGATCCGGAACGATCTTCTTCTCGGAGCGATGATCGGGTTCGGGGTTCTTATCCGCTCGCCCATAGGATTACTGCCG
>CAYYHS010000790.1:0-1585 GCA_964471785.1 uncultured Chitinophagaceae bacterium | reverse complement strand
CGAAGTGGCCAATGAGAAAAAAATACAAGAATATTTTTGGGAAACGGCACTAGCTACATTGATATCAATTTCGAGGAGGCATCAGTGTGGATATTTTTTCCTGACTCAGGCCATCCGATAGAATCATTGGGGTTGTTGAGTTGCTAATAATTTCACCCCACCGTCAGCGAAAAACGAACGGGGTATTGGGAGAACGAGAGGGAAAAAGCAGGTGAACCGCGGCGTGAGAATTAAGTAAAGTAAGTGAACGAGTGGTGTGATTTATAGATCGCCGTAGGTGCGAGGATTAACTCATTGGAGAGTTTCCGAAGTGAGAGCGCCGGCGGAAAGATGGCTCTTTATGAACTAAACAGCCGAATCGGTCCCGATTCAAAATATGAAAGGGGAAATTGATTGTTGTTGGTTGCACCAGCACGTAAATTGAGCGGTACATTATTTGAGCCCCAAAAATGCGAATGGACACGAGTACGGGGTGCAATTTGTAGAAGATCAATTGCATAGACAATCAAAAGAAGAGCCGATATCTTTTGTTTCCACCCCGGACCATTACTGCAAGTATAGTAAACGGCGACCGGCTTGTCAAATCACCCAGCTTAGTTCTTGGGATTGGGGGGGGCTTTACATATGAAGGGATTATAGAAGTCGCTTGTCCGAGATTACGCTTTTCTGAGCACCACCGAACGGCTTCCGCGTATGGTTGGTGTATCGGAAACAGCAAAAGCGACACGCCCAGCGATAGAGAGAAACTCTTTAAACGCTTCCTCAGAAACATGTTCTCGCGGCTCTGAAACCAGGAGGATGCCGCCTCGCCTCAGCGAATCGTATATCTCCCGAAAGAGATTCTCCCTGTCGGGAATTTCATGAACCACGGCAAATGCGAGGGCAAAATCAATTCTTTCCCGTAAATCCTTAACTTCAAGAGAAGACTCAGAACATAGGCGCGGCTCGATGATATGTTGGAGCTTCTTTTTTGCCACACGCTTGCGAAGAGTCTGAAGCATCCTCTCCTGTAAATCCACAGAATAGATCTTGCCTTCGTCCCCAACAAGACGAGCCATCGGGAGGCTGAAAAATCCCATCCCCGGACCGACCTCAAGAACTGCCATTCCGGTCTTTACATACGGGCGTAATAACTCTACCGGATCCTGATATAGTTTTCTTAGCGGGTTTGCTAAAACATAACCCATGTACCACGGACAAACATGATGTTCCATAAACATCCTTCCTTTTTCATGACCGACAACCTGACTGAACTAGTGAAGTCACCAGAGTTCAGCACAGGTTCGTCTTGCGGCCTCTCCGATTATCGCGTCTGTCCAGACGGATGAAAATCCACCACGACTCCCTGGTCTCCACATACGGAAGACTCAAGCTGAATCGTGGGGTGATTGATTCCGAACCGGCGTTCCAATCCCTCCTCTAACTGTGAGCTGATCTTGTTTCCGTTGCTGATCAGTTGATCCTGAACCACAATGTGTGCGCTTAATGCCCGCATCCTGGAAGATAACCCCCAGATATGCAAATGATGAACGTTTTCAACTCCGGGGATCGATTGGAGATAGGCTGCAACTTCATGTAAATCAAT
>CAYYHS010000789.1:0-1585 GCA_964471785.1 uncultured Chitinophagaceae bacterium | reverse complement strand
ATGACTTCAATCCATCCGATAGTCTGTTGGTTTGGGTGAAGGATATCATCCATGAGTTGATGGTTATTCTGATGATCGGTTGCGTATTGTGTTGGAAAAAAATATAGCCAAACGAGTGGGGAAAAGCAACAAGAACGATGTCAAGCGATGCCGTGAAGTGTGAGGCGATCACGGCATCCTGTCCAACCGGACTTTAAGCGGGTTGCAGCGTAATTTTCGTGAGCTCGGGGGGACAGTTTATTCGAATGGGGACTCCCACGGTGCCGATGCCGCGCGTGACGTACATTTGTGATTCGCCGGATTTGTACAGACCCCAAACGTACTTGGAAAAAAGTGAAGCAGGCGAGACCGTCAAGTTGCCGATCCTCGCAAATACAACCTGTCCGCCGTGAGTGTGACCGGCCAGGGTCAAATCGATATTGTGTGCGGCGAACGAATCGAGATAGTAAGGTTTGTGGCAGAGTAAGATTCTTGGATTTGGATTTTGGACAGACGAGAGGGCACGCTGAAGATACGGTTCGGGGCTGCCGCTCATTGGAATGTCGTCCACTCCGATCAGGTTAATGAACGATGTTCCTTTCTGGATTTTCAGCGCGTCGTTTCGAAGCAGCTTTACACCGCAGGCATCGATCCGTTTGGCCACCTCTTCGACATCGGCAAAGTAGTCGTGGTTCCCGAGGCATCCATACACTCCATACGGTGCCCGCAGTTCTGAAAAAGCTTCCGCACAAGGATAGACTTCTTCTGTTTGGCTGTTTACGAAATCGCCGGGAACAAAAATAATATCGGTCTTCAATCCATTGAGCGCAGTTGCATAGGTGACCATCTCGTCCTTCGTCATAAAAACGCTCGAGTGGATGTCGCTCATTAGCCCAATCGTGAATCCTCTGAACTCGTCCGGCAGGTTCTTGATGCGGACCGTTCGCTCTGTGATTTCGTAATCGTCCCGGTCGATGATTCCTTTCGTAGCCCCAATGAACGAGTATGCCGAAAGCGCGACGGCGCTTCCCTTCAGAAAAACCCGGCGAGAATTATCGAAACGCTCGTACTTGGCAGTCCTCTGCACGGCCTTCATCCTCCTATCAATTGGTGACAGACTGCTGCCGATCCGATACAGTGCTTCGAATGGCATGCGAATGACCTTTAGGATCAACAACACCAGGTAGACGAACAACGTGGCCCCTTCCCAAATGTAGGTTGGATAAACAATGGCGTAAAAGAGCGGGTCTGGAAGTTTTCTCGTCAGAAAGGGGAGAAATATGAAGACGAGAAATATGCCGTTGAAGAGAATAAAAAAAAATGCGGTCCAGCGCAAGGTGTTCCGTGGCAACTTTGCGGTCGTGCTAATGGCACGTGCTGTTCGTTTATAAAGGTACCACTGACCTGAGAAAACGAAGATCGGAAGAACGATGCGGAAAAATAAGTAAAAGGGGGTTCCACTCATGAACTGGCCAAACACATGATCACACCTCTTTGCTGGTAACTCTTCATGTAGTAATATAAGAAATACTGGAATTTAATGCCATTTCCAGTAGTGGGGTCTTTTGGATGAATAACCGGAATTAAGTTAAGAAGAGCCCTCGGA
>CAYYHS010000788.1:0-1590 GCA_964471785.1 uncultured Chitinophagaceae bacterium | reverse complement strand
TTCGCATGGCCGAAAGTAACCGCCAGGATCATCGCATCGAGTGGGAGCGGGAACTATTTGAGAGGGCGAATCGCAATTAAAGGAGATTCGATATGAAATCGGCAAAAATAAGAACCGAGCATGGCTGGGTGCTGCTGGTCGAAGCATTTCAAGCTGAATTCAAAAAGATCGAAGGATGGCCGACGATTATCCACAGAAAGATAAATGATCTCTTGGAGCCGTTCAGCAATGGATCGTGGACTGTTTCTGATCCTGCATCGGGTCATGCAATTGCGCATGGCGACGACAGGGAAATGGCGATCAATAAGGCGCTCCATCGAATCAGAAGTGTCGGCGGCGTGAAAGGCATGAAGCTGGTATCAACCAAGGGGACGAAATGCGCTGGTCGGCTTTCACTTGAACGCGATGCTTTTCCGTTGATAGAAAAACTAAAAAATGTCCAGTCGGGACGGCGCAAGCCGCCGACGAGAAGGAGAGAACGATGAACTGGTACACCTGCATCATCCACAACCCGAACCATGTAACCCCGGTACAGTATTTCTACACAAGAGCGGAGACGCCAATAGCGGCAGAAGCGAATGCGCTGCAATGGATATTCGACGGCGACCCCGAAATGGAAAAACCCGCAAAGAGGGACGTGATTGATGTTCCATTGGTGTTTCTCGGAAAGATTGAACCGGAATCAACATAAGAGGACTGACCCATGAAGATCGGCGAAAACATTTGGGCCATCGTAAAGCCGGACGGGACCGTTGCGGGGGACGGAGAGTGCTTGTGTTTGTATTCGTCGTACGAGATGGCCTCCGATGAACTGGAGCACAGTGGCGCATACCTCAAGGAACTCAACGAATCCAATCTGGTTATCGCCAGCGTGCATCTTGTGACAAGGAAGGACTGACCTATGCCAAAGCCTAAATCACCAATCTGCTTGCCGCTAACCGTTTCGAGCTGCAACGGCCTAATTTTCGTCCAACTCGACGACGATGTTTGCCGAATCAAAGAATTCTACATCACCCCAGAAGAGGCCAAGGTATTGGTTTCCGCGCTGAACTGGCACATAAAACGGATTGAGCCGAGAAAGAGGAAACAGAAGAAGGGAAAGCGATGACCTGTGAATTCCCGTACTACTGGCGAGTGCGAACGCGGCTGCCGTCACGTCTCGGTCAGCAATGCCGCGTGCTGCTACGGATGAAGATGAACAGTTGCCTTGTCGAGTTTGAAGACGGATTCAAATGCGTCACGAGCCGCAATTATGTCAGGAAAGGAACCCGTCATGCCAAGTGAACCGAAAGAAGAATACACTCACTTCGTCTCGTATAACTGGTGGACTACGTTGGGACATGGTAGCGCGATGTGCGGCTTGCATTCTGGGGCCATTAGATCAATGGATGATATCGAGAGCATCGCGAAGGTAATATCTAAACTAAAAAAGCCGACATTTGGCGGAGAGATTCCGCTTGTAGTTATTGTGAATATCCAGCGGTTCCCCATTTAAAGGATATATCAAATGCCAAGTGAACCAACGACCTCCGACCTGCTCGCAGAGGTGGAAAGACTGGATAAATCGGCCATGCCTGGACCTTGGAAGTG
>CAYYHS010000787.1:0-1591 GCA_964471785.1 uncultured Chitinophagaceae bacterium | reverse complement strand
GTGATGCGACGGACCTCGTCGCTGCGCTTTCGAAGATAGTCGTCGGTGAGAAATCATTTTTCGAAGTATCGGGCGATTGGGTCATGATCAACAAAAATTCGCTCGAGAAATTCATCCTCTTGTACAACGATCTTCAATCAATCGCACCGAACCTCCCTCCAGAATTCCGTGCGGCGCATCCCGAATTGTGGAAGCTTCTGATTCAAAAGAGAGCACCGAAGGATCTCGATACGATTATCAGGGAACGGAAGTCCTTGATTCGCGAATTGAACGAGCTTATTCCCCAGGAAAGGAAAATACGATGAAACGGCCATTGAACCTCCTTGCGGTCCTGATAATGTTTATCACCAGCGGCTGCAATGACTATACAATAAAGACGACCATTAATCCGGATGGGTCATTCGAGCGGACGATCGTCTGCGATGGCACTTCCAACGCTTTCAGCAATTTTCATCTTCCCTATGTTATCGACAGCACGTGGAATGTCGTCGCGGGTCGAGAACAGGGCGGGGAGAAGAGACAAATTACTACGGCAAAGAAGGCATATGCGAACAGTGAGCAACTGATGGCGGAATTTGCCAGGGGAAGAGACACATCCAAACTCCAGGTCGCGTGCCGTGTAGAAAAGAAATTTCGCTGGTTCTTCACCTATTACTTCTATGCAGAGACTCTCCCATCATTCGCCCTCTACAGGCATGAACCGGTTGACAGCTTCTTTACTCCGGCCGAAATCAGGCTTATGAAAGAAGGCAGCGACAGCCTTCTCGACAAGCGGGCCGAAGAACTCTGGTCCAGAAACATCGTCGATGAATTTGTCGAGCGTCTCCAGGCCAAAGCACGAGAACTCAACGATCCCAAACTTCCGGCGTCGGCAATATCCGAATGCAAGGAAACGCTCACGGAACAGATCCTCAAAGGAAAGGATGATAAACCGGAGGATATCGAGCGCGTTGTAGAAAAAGCTCTTTGGCCCCGTCCTGCAAGAAAATTGCGGGGAGCGATGGATGCGATATTCACGACGATAACACATGAACTTGAGCGCGAAGCCGAATTGGAGGTCTCTTACAAGAACGAGGTGATGATGCCCGGCATCCTCGTGACGTCAAACTCGAGAAAGATCGAAGGGAATAAGGTTATGTGGGAGTGTCGATCGAACAAGTATTTTGATGTTGTCATGAGTGCGGAATCGCGGAGGGTGAATCTGTGGGCAGTCATTACGACGGCGGTTGTTTGTCTGGGACTCGTTATCGGGTTAGTCCTCCCCCTTTTTCAGCGGGCAAAAGGGATTATCAATTAAGTCTGCCGGGAAATTCCTGGCGCCGATGCAAAATTGCGTCCCCCCCCAAGTACATATAAAATTGAGGAATCAACCTGCAGGCGAAGATCCGGAGGCGCAACAGCAGGTTGACAATCAAGAGAATTAATACCACATTTGCGCAGACACATTGACCTCAGCCTGCCGGCGGAGGTTCCTAGAATCGGAAAAACAATTTGCAGAATACTAGAAGCCTCTGTTGGCGAAAGCTGGCAGAGGCCTTTTTGTTCCGATCCTTGAAAGGAGATACTAATGCCAAAATCGAAACGGGTAACC
>CAYYHS010000786.1:0-1595 GCA_964471785.1 uncultured Chitinophagaceae bacterium | reverse complement strand
AAATGGCACTGCTGTCCAAAAAGTTGGTGACGATTGAAATCAATGCACCCGTCTCAATCGATTTCCATAAGCTCAAATCAGCAGAGAAAAATGTTCCGGCACTTCATGCGTTATACACCGCACTGGAATTCCGCAGCCTTGCCCGCCGCTTAAAAGAGGACGCGCCGGAGCCCGTTGCCGATGTCAGCTTTGACCCACAGGCTCTTACGTTGCGCGACATTACGACGTCCGAGCACGAATACATCATCGTTGATTCGGACGCTAAATATCTCCGCTTGATATCCGCGCTCAAAAAGGCAAAGGAATTTGTGTTCGACACTGAGACAACGTCGACCGACGCACTGCAAGCTCAAATCGTAGGAATATCGTTCTGTTTCGAGCCGAACAAGGCGTATTACATACCGGTGGAAGTTAAAAGAGAAGTGACTAACGACGACACTTCGTTGTTCGAACCGGCAATGAAGCCCGCAAAAAATCCGAACGAAAAATCATTTCCCCTGAAAAAGATTATCGCCGACATCAAGCCAATCTTCGAAAACGAAAAGATAAAAAAATACGGGCAGAATATTAAGTATGACATGCTTGTGCTCTCCCGAAAAGGCATCTGGACAAAAGGCATTGGTTTCGACACGATGGTCGCAAGTTACGTGCTGCGCTCAGAGGGGCAGCACAATCTCGACATCCTTGCAAAAGAGCACCTGAGCTACAAAATGGTTTCATTCGACGAATTAACGGGGACAGGCAAGGAGAGAAAGGATATCCGGGACATCCCCATTGCCGACGTCGGAAATTATTCAGCCGAGGACGCGGATATCACCTTCCAGCTCTCAAATATTCTTCATGACAAACTCGCGTCTCAGGGCATGAAGGCCCTGTGCAGCGACGTAGAATTTCCCCTCATCGCAGTGCTCGCGGACATGGAATTCACAGGAATAAAAATCGACGTGGCCTTCCTTTCCGGCATGTCCAAAGAACTTGAACGGCAGCTCGACAACTTGGTGGCACAGATTTATGCGGATGCAGGCGAGAAGTTCAACATCAACTCCACACAGCAGCTTTCGGTGATCCTCTTTGATAAACTAAAATTGGCACCCGTCCGGAAGACGAAGACCGGCTTCTCAACTGATGTCTCGGTACTAGAAGCATTGCGGAAAGAACATCCGATCGTGGAGAGGATGCTCGACTATCGCCAGCTCTCGAAGCTGAAGTCAACCTACGTCGACGCTCTGCCGAAACTTATCCATCCCTCAACGGGTCGCGTCCATACTTCATTTAACCAAACGGTCGCCGCAACCGGAAGGCTGTCGAGCAGCGACCCGAATTTACAGAACATTCCGATCCGCTCCGACATCGGGAGGGAGATACGCCGCGCGTTCATCCCCGGCGGCAAGGAAATGGAGATCATGTCGGCGGATTACTCACAGATCGAGCTGCGCATCATGGCGCATATTTCCGGGGATGAAGGATTGCTCGAGGCGTTTACTTTGGGGGAGGACATTCACTCCACCACTGCTGCGAAAGTTTTCGGGGTCGCCCAAAGCGAGGTCACGCGGGATATGCGCCGGAAAGCAAAAGAAGTGAATTTCGGAATTATG
>CAYYHS010000785.1:0-1596 GCA_964471785.1 uncultured Chitinophagaceae bacterium | reverse complement strand
CCGTCCCGAATAAAACACGTGATAAACTTCACCCGGTCGAAGGCTCGACTCGTTAAGAATCTGATGCCATCGAATAGATGCTGACTTTTCCCGAAGGGACGCCTTCGGCATGTCAGCATGACGACTATGGATAGATTCGTTTTTATGAAACTTTGGCACGACCACTGTTCGATGAATCAATCTGCGGCACTACGGGAGGCTCTAAACGACGTGCTGGTACATTTCATCTATCAGGTGGGCAAAACGTTCCTCGATGATTTTGCGTTTCACTTTCATCGTCGGTGTGATTTCCCCCTCTTCAACTGAAAACTGCCGGTCGAGGAGAACGAACTTGCGTACTCGTTCGAAGTTGGCTAGGTCTTTCTGAAGACTCTGGATGTCCTGCTCTATAATGGAGTAGACTGTAGGATTCTTGACCAGCTCACCAACATTCTCGTAGGGAATATTATTCCGGTCGGCATATTCCTGGAGGGCATCGAAATCCGGAACAATAAGGGCGCTAAGGAACATTCTTTTGTCGCCTATCAAGACAAATTGATCGATATACTTGCTCTGGAGGAAGAGGTTCTCGATGGGTTGCGGAGCGATATTCTTGCCTCCCGAACTAACGAACATATGTTTTTTCCTGTCTGTAATCGTCAGCATGCCGCGCGAATCGAAGACTCCAATATCTCCGGTGTGAAACCACCCTTCCTGATCGATCACTTCATCAGTCGCCTTCTTGTTATTATAGTAGCCGAGCATAATATTCGGTCCCTTGGCAAGGATCTCGCCGTCATGAGCGATCTTAATAGAGACTCCCGGGATCGGCTTTCCGACAGTTCCGAACTGGTAGTCGTCAAGTCTGTTCGCGCAGAGTACTGGGGAGGTCTCCGTTAATCCGTAACCCTCAATGATCGTGATCCCGAACGCCTCGAAGAATTCACCCAGCGCTTGCGGCAGGGCTGCACCTCCCGAGATAAAAAATTTCATCCTCCCGCCGGTCCGATCTTTCAGCTTCTGAAAGACCAGCGTGTTGGCAAGGGCATGCCGGATCTTGAGGGCTGAACTCACCCGGCCTTTCTTCCTTGCCTTAGCGTATTGTCGGCCGGTCTTGACCGCCCAGTAAAATATCTTCTGTTTGATTGGGGAACTGCTGTCGATCTGCTTCTGTAATCTGCTTTGGATACGTTCGAACAGCCGTGGGACTGTGGTGACGACCGTCGGGTGGGTTTCAAGAAGATTGTCGCTCACCGTTTCCGGACTCTCAGCATAGGCAACGGATGACCCGCATGCCATCGCCAGGTAGTATCCCCCCATTCGTTCGAATGAATGGCACAAGGGAAGGAATGACAGAAACAAATCTTTCGGGGAAAAAGGCATGAAGGATGCTGAGGCCTTCAGATTCGAAACAAGATTTTCGTGACTGAGCATGACCCCCTTGGGGTTGCCGGTGGTACCGGAGGTGTAAATGATGGTGAGAAGATCGCCGGGCTTTGCACGTTTAATTGAGTCGTCGATGAAGTTCTTTTTCTTCCCCGCTGCGCTCTTGCCGAGCTCGTAGACTTTTGAAAAACCAACGACAAATTTATCCGGCGCCAAATCCGATTTCTCGGT
>CAYYHS010000784.1:0-1598 GCA_964471785.1 uncultured Chitinophagaceae bacterium | reverse complement strand
CCATTGAAAATCGCATGCAGGCCGATGAGTGTCTGGCGGGAGTTCGCAAGAAGTATCACGATGCCACTCACCATTGCTTCGCCTATGCTATCGGAAGTGAAAGGGAGGAATTCCGCTATTCAGATGCCGGAGAACCCTCGGGAACGGCAGGGATAAAAATATTTTCAGCGATTCAGTCAAAAGACATCTCGGATGTTTCACTGGTCGTTACGAGATATTTCGGCGGGACAAAGCTTGGTGTTGGCGGGCTTGGGCGAGCGTACTTTGAAGCGGCGAGTCTCGTGCTCGCGCAAGCCGTTCTCGTGAAAAAAATGGTCGCCGAGGAGTTGCAGATCACTTTTCCGTATGAAGACACGAACGGAGTGATGACTCTCATCACCCGCAGCCGGGTAAAGATAGCGGATACCGTCTATGATGACGATGTAACGCTTCGCATCTTTGTGCGCAAGGGGATGGCCTCGAGTTTGCTCGGTGAACTCAACAACGTCACTAGGGGAAACCTGGCGTCGAAGCTTTTATCGACCGGACCGCGGTTGGCGTAAAGCGTGAGGTTAAAAGAAAGATCAAGGCTACGATTGTGGTTGAGGTGAGAAGTAGCACCTGGATCTGATGCGAGTGCTGCACCCTCCATGCCGTGGGAGTATTCTCAAACCGACTCATTCCCTCAGAGGATGCTAATTTCATTGCTTGGTGAATCCGCAGATCGTCGCAGTATCGAGCGCGATCATCAGTTCTTCGTTGGTAGGAACGACAAAGACCTTCACTCGAGAATTGGTAGTATGAATCGCCTTTTCCTTTTCCGGTGAGCTGTTCTTCAATTCGTCCAGTTCGATTCCGAGAAATCCCAAATTCTGGCAGCACATCTTTCGGACATCGGGACTGTTCTCGCCGATCCCTCCGGTGAACACAATTGCATCGGCTCCTCCCATCGCCGCCATGTATGCGCCGATGTATTTCTTGATCCGGTAGTTAAAAACGTCGAAAGCGTATTGAGCCCGCTTGTTTCCCAGTTTCATCTCCGCAATGATCTCGCGCATGTCGCTGCTCACTCCCGAGATACCCATCAGACCGCTATGTTTATTTAATAGAGTGTTGGCTTCGGAATAATTCAGCCCTTCTTTCGACATGATATGAAGAATGATATACGGATCGATGTCGCCGCTTCGGGTACCCATCAACAATCCTTCCAGCGGAGTGAGCCCCATTGAGGTATCTACAGAAATTCCTTTGTCGACGGCAGCCATACTGCAGCCATTGCCGAGGTGGCATGTGACAAGTTTAAGATCACTGTACTCTCTTCTCATCAACTCAGCAGTGCGCTGCGCGACGAACGAGTGACTTGTCCCGTGGAATCCGTAACGACGGATCTTATGCTCGGAGTATAACGAGTACGGAATTCCGTACAAGTACGCGTGAGGGGGCATCTTTTGGTGGAAGGCCGTATCGAACACTGCTACCTGAGGCACATTCGGCAGGTGGACACGACATGCGCTGATGCCGCGCAGATTGTGCGGGTTATGGAGCGGTGCAATGTCGATGTTGTCCCGGATTCGTTTGATAACATCGTCGGTAACAAGAACAGAGGCGCTGAATGCCTC
>CAYYHS010000783.1:0-1606 GCA_964471785.1 uncultured Chitinophagaceae bacterium | reverse complement strand
CCCGCCCCCGCGCATACGATGCTTACCAGTGCGACAAGAACAGCCGTAGTGAACGAGAGCATCCCCAGCCAGACCATCGCCCGCATGCAAAGGATCCCACCGGCAATGGTCCAGAACACTCCAGCCAGGGCAAAGAGGTATCGACGAGGGATTGTAGGAATCAAAATCATCGCTTCTTAGAGATGGTTGGGAGTTCTGATCAATATAAAAAGTGCACTTCGCGCAGCAGCATGATTGTGTTTAAGGATAAAATCTTCGCATCGTTGCGGCTTTGCGAGACAGAGTCTTTTCGTTAACTCGGGCTACGAAAAAATATCGCCCGTACGGAACCGCCGTACGCTGATGATGCTTACTGCAACGCTCACGCCGATAAGAATTCCCAGGTTTGGCAGAATCCCGGAGAATCCGACACCTCTCCAAAGAACTTCAAGAAATCCATCCATCGACCAATAGACGATCGTCAACTTGCTGAAGAATTGTATCGTCGGAGGCATGAATGAAGTCGGGAACCACGCTCCCCCTACGGCGCTCATCGTTAAGATGAAAAATGTACCTAAGCCCTGCGCCTGCTGCCGAGTTTGAGAAAAAGCGGCAAGGAGCATTCCGAACGATGTGCACGCCATCGACGCGGCAATTATAATAAACAGAAGATTCAAAAGATTCGAGAAAATATCGACGTCGAACAACAGCCAGCCTGCTGTGAACATAAACAACAACTGAATGATCCCAAGCGACATGTTGAAGAGATATTTACTCCACAGAATCTGAACGCGCGATACAGGAGATGTCAGGAGCCGAAGCATGACTCCCGATTTTCTATCCTCGAACAACGAAGAAGACGAAGACGTCAAGGTAAACAGCAGGAACGTCATGTCCCATCCGCCGACACTTCGCGTCGCCCATGGGTTTTTCAGGTCTTGTCCGACGAGCTGCTGCTCCTCGATCCGGACGATCTTGTCCATGAAATTAAAACTCTTTTTCGCGGAATCACTCCCGTTCTTTTGCAGAGCAGCGAAGTTCGGATGCAATATACGGTTGGTGTCGACGTTAAAATATTTGCTTACCGTCCCAGCGATTGCTCGCCTAAAACCCTCTCCGGATTTCTTCCCGAGAAACTGCTCAGCCTGCTTAAAACCGGTTTCCTCGATGATCGACGGGAACTGCGAGAACACGACCTGCTTGATCAATCCTTTCGTGGTCTGCATTTCAATTTCATTCTTTGGGTCAAAATAAAATTTCAGTTTCAGCCCGAGTGACGTGTCGGAGTACGCATCCGTGGGCAAAATGAGCGCTGCAGAAGCGCTGCCCGCGCGGACATAATCTTTGATGGAAACAGAATCAAACAAGACCTGTTTCCCGTTCTCGTCCTTATAGGATTTGATTGTCTGGAAAGCTTTGGATGTGTCCAGCACATTCTCGATCTCCTTGGCGACCGCCGCGGAACTTTGGTTTAGCACTGCGAGCCGGATACCCTGCGGCCCGGCCCCCGATCCGCCGAAAATCGAGCCGAAGATACTCATCAACGCGAGGGGAATAAGGAACGTCAGTGCAACACCCACTTTGTCGTTCCAGAAGATCCGATAAGAGTTTCTGAACAGCTGAATGA
>CAYYHS010000782.1:0-1619 GCA_964471785.1 uncultured Chitinophagaceae bacterium | reverse complement strand
GATGTGAATTGCCTCGCTCCCGGTGCATTGTACGGTGACCCTTCACACAACGGCGACCGCTCTCCCGGCGGCACGATGAACTACGCGGCGCGGCGTTTCTTTATGCGCGAAGATATTCTCCCGGCTCCCCTTTTCGCGCTCTCGTTCAGCAACGGCTCGTCGATTGCTATGCTCGATCCTTCACCGCTAGGCGAATCGACCGTCGAAGAGACGAAACTCTCGAACGATGCGATGACCGACGCGAGATTTCAGTTCGGCGCACTTGGGGCGTGGGAGTCAGGCGATAGACCGATCGAATTCGGTTTCCAGTTTCCCGGCACGTCGTGCTTTTACGCGTTCGGCCCCAACGCACCGCAACTGCCACGGTTGATTCGGCGCTTTCATCCGATCGCTCAGGGTGTCGCTCACAGCTACGAGGTGAGATTTCGATTCGGTCATCACGAGAGCTTTCGAGACGTAACGCGAAACACGTGGCGATGGGCGTGGAGCACGTTGAAGCCCGCAGTGATTCCCATTGACGTCGGTCAGATGCGCCGCGTTCTGACGGACCACCTGGCTGCTCAGGCTGCCACCATCGACGGTCGCACCGCAATTCCTTTTGCCGTCGCCACATTCGATACGAGCCGCCCGCAATGGAATTGGACGATGGCAGGGATGGGCTTCGTGAGCAATAACATCGAGTGTGCGGACCAGTTGTTGCGCGAAAGCGATCCCGACAGCACCGAGCGCGGAAAAAAAATGCGTCACATTGGCCTGGCCATTATCTCATCTATGATCCAGGCACTTCCGACAATGCCCCTTCAGGCGACCGGCTACGATCTCGCAACGGGAATGCCGTGGACTGGGGAGCGGCAGGAATGGCTTGCCCCTTATCTTCGAAATGCCACGGAGGATATGCGCGTGTTGATACAAACGTACCGGCGCGAGCGCTCGCACGGCTGCCTTCATCCGGAATGGTTCAATTGGGTCAAGTCATATATCGACTGGCTTATCCTCCAGCAGCGGATGGATGGGTCTTTTCCCCGGCGGTGGAAGCCCGGCAGTTCCGAGGTCGCGGAGCCGACGGGAACTACCAGTTACTGTCCCGTACCGCTGCTCATCATGATGACCGAAGAGACAGGCGATCCCAAATACAAGCAATCGGCCTTTCGTGCGGCAGAATACGTCTGGGCAAACTACGGGATACGCGGACTGTACGTCGGTGGTGCAAGCGATAATCCTAATATCACCGACAAGGAGGCAGGGATGCTGAGTATGGAAGCATTCATGAGTCTCTATGAGTCGACGAAAGAATCCAAATGGTTGGAACGCGCAAAAGCGGCAGCGGACTATACCGAAAGTTGGATTTGGATCTGGAACCTGCCGATGCCGATCGACGCGGATAATGCACACCTCCATTGGAAAAAAGGAGTGCCTACCGTCGGGGTTCAGGGAATAACCGCGCGCGTTGCCGGCAGTGTTGATGAGTACCTGGATTGGGCTGCACCTTCGTATGCAAAGTTATATGAGTACACCAAGGAGGAGCATTACCTTGATGTTGCGCGCGTCCTGCTGCACGATACCAAGTCGATGGTTGCGCTCCCCGGTCGCCAGTATGATATGAAAGGCATCGGATGGCA
>CAYYHS010000781.1:0-1622 GCA_964471785.1 uncultured Chitinophagaceae bacterium | reverse complement strand
CAACTGCTCCGATACGGGGAAGTCTCCGGGCTTGTAACCCAGATTCCGAAAACACGGCTGCACGTGGAGTGGTATTGGATAGTGCAAGCCGGTGCCGATTTCCTTTTCGGCAAGATACTTCTGGAGTTCACCCCTCCGGGTGGTCTGGATCACAAAAAGATGGTAGACATGCTTGGCATACGGCATTTCTCTTGGAAGGAGAATATCGCCCACCCCGCTCAGCATTTCCCGGTAGCGCGCTGCGGCCGCCCGCCGTTTTTCGGTCCATCCGGCCAGATATTTCAATTTCACACCGAGGACAGCACCCTGGATTCCATCCATCCGATAATTGTGACCGAGAACCTCGTGGGAATATTTCTGAACTGCCCCATGATCTCGTATCATTCTAAACTTCAGAGCGAGGGCGTCGTCGTTGGTCATCGCCGCCCCCGCCTCTCCGTATGCGACGAGATTCTTTCCCGGGTAGAAGCTGAATGATGAGGCATCAGACAATCCTCCAACCCGCTTTCCTTTATACTCAGCCAAGTGGGACTGTGCACAGTCTTCGACCACAATGAGTTTATGATCCTTTGCGACTTTCTTCACGGCATCGAGGTCTGCCGGTTGCCCGTACAGATGTACGACAACGATGGCTTTGGTCTTCGGAGTTATTGCAGCTTCAATTTTGTTTGGGTCTAAATTATAGGAATCTTTTTCACAATCGACAAAGACCGGGGTCGCTCCGCATAGCGTCGCCCCCCACGCGCTTGCAATAAAAGTGCTATCAGGGATGATCACCTCATCGCCAAAGCCGATCCCGAGCGCCCACAGTACCAAATGGTTGCCGTCGGTTCCCGAACTGAGAGCGACACAGTGTTTCGTCATTTGTGCAGCGGCGAAGGCGCTCTCAAAATCTGCAACTGCTTTGCCGAGAACGAAGGAAGTGCTCTCTAAAACGGCGTTTATCGCCGATTGAATTTCAGGCTTTATGGATTCATACTGTATTTTCAGATCAAGAAATGGAACTTTCATATTGCTTCCGATTGTGTGAAATGTTCAGGATTTCGAGTAATTAATTAAAACGATACCACGTACGCACCGGAACGCAGTGCATCTCCGGCCGCAATCAGTGTCCTGAGCTACAATTTGAGCATGATAGAGAAAGCGACACAATGTCTCTCGTGTGCATTTTGATCGTCTGTGCAGGACACCCGTAGGTTTTACCGCCGCATTACACGCGGACGCAGGCAAGCACGTTGGAATACTCTGCTTGAACCATGAGTCACGATGCTCAGTGATGCGTTATCGAAGGTACAATACTTTTTTCACAAGCAGTTTGTTCGCTCCATTCTCGACCGGCATGACGCTGACGACGCAAAAGTAGACACCGCTGGAGACTGCTCTGTCGCGATCATTCAGGGCATCCCAGGTGATCACGTAGCTCCCTGGTGCATGAGCTTTATTCGCGAAGAAGGTTCTTACCTGCCGACCGGTAATATCATAAATCCGGACCGTTACCAGCGATGCGTTTTCTATTGAGTAGAGAAGATTGACACTCGGGTTGAAGGGGTTGGGATAGCAAACGAGATCATTCTTCACATCGCTGTTAACCGTTTCCACCCTCGTCAGATTGGATGAAGACT
>CAYYHS010000780.1:0-1623 GCA_964471785.1 uncultured Chitinophagaceae bacterium | reverse complement strand
AAAACTTTTACGGAGTAGCTCTATGAAAATACTTTCCCCAACAAAGCTCATCGCCTTGGCTCTATCGTTGATGCCTCTCGTCGCTTTTGGACAGTCGACGTTGCAAGGGGTGGTAACGGATTCCCTGACACATGAGAAGCTTATCGGAATCAATATTATTCTCGAAGGGACATCACTCGGCTCCGCGACGGACATCGAAGGGGCATACCGTATTCTCGGAATTCCACACCGCTCTTTCAAGATTAAGGTGTCGTGCATCGGGTACGAAACAAAATACTTCGACATAGATTTCTCCAAGCAGACCGAAGTACAATTGAACGTGGGTCTTAACCAGATCATGCTGCAGGGACAGGCGGTCGTGATCACTGCACAGATGCGGGGCCAGGTTGCCGCGATTAATCAGCAGGTCTCCTCTAAAACCATTGTCAATGTCGTGTCGGAAGAGAAGATCAAAGAGCTCCCCGACGCGAATGCGGCGGAGGCGATCGGCAGGCTCCCGGGAGTCTCACTGATTCGTTCCGGCGGCGAAGCGACCAAAGTGGTCTTGCGGGGTCTCAGCTCGAAATTCAGCAACATCACGATTGATGGAGTAAAGATCCCATCAACCGATTCTACATCGCGCGACGTAGACCTCAGTACCATCTCGCAAGGGTCGCTTTCAGGTATTGAACTCCACAAGACTCTCACGCCCGACCAGGACGGTGACGCGATTGCAGGCTCTATCAACCTAGTGACCCGGAAAGCTCCCTCGGAGCGCGAGATCGTCTTCGATCTCATGGGCGACTATAATCGTCTGATGAATTCCGGAAAGCAGTACGACCTTACCGGCAGATTCGGACAGAGGTTCTTTGACGATGTTCTCGGCGTACAAGTACAGGGCAATGTCGAGAAAAAGATCAGGAGCAAAGAAGATATCACGTACAGCTATGCGTACTACAAAGACATCAACAATCCCACGTCGCCGACAAACGTCGATTACGAAATGGCCCCCTTCACCGTCGATTTCACCGATGAGGAGAGGACGAGGAACGGCGGTCAGGTGATCTTCGACGTCAACACGCCGGACAGCGGATCGGTGAAGTTATCCGGGCTGTACAGCAGCACCGGCAGAAATATCATGCTCTATGACCGGGTTTATCCCGGCATTACGGGCGGGGGTGGCTCCTGGGATTATAATTACCGCTACACGCAGACCACCACAAGCACAGAAAACACCGCGCTTCAAGGAAAGAATTTCCTCGGCGGGTTCAACATGGACTGGAGCGCTTCATACGCCCAATCGCGCGTCGACAATCCGTATGATTTCGCGATGAAGTTCACGGAAGCGAGCGGCGCAAACGGTGCCGTCCCTTCAGGTCATGACCATCCAGAAATCAACATTATTCCTTATGCCCTCAATAATTTTTCAGCCGCCGCCTGTTCTACCTCTGTCTATTACCAGCTGAATAACTTCGACAGGGAGAGAACCGCATTCGTCGACGTCACAAAAACATACACCGTATTCGACCAGCTCTCCGGTGAGTTGAAAATGGGAGGGAAGTACAGGGACAGAACGCGATGGATGAATAGGGAAGAACTCGACGATAACAACTACCTCCATGGATTCTCTGCCATCGGCGTCGA
>CAYYHS010000779.1:0-1632 GCA_964471785.1 uncultured Chitinophagaceae bacterium | reverse complement strand
ATGATCGGATATTCATACGCTTCCAGGAGGATCGTATCCCCGTTCGCGTGGCGGATTTCGACAAATGTCGGCTCATTCGTAACCTCTCCCCGACGGTGAGCGTCCGATTTCTCTTTTGCCAACTGATTACTTTTCGCCTCTGTGACAAACCAATCTTTTCTCTTGAGCCATGTATCGACAGTGTACCCCGTGATTTGCTCAACAGTCGAAGATACATAGGTTGTGTTAGCATCAACATCCTGCGAAAAAAAGAATAGATGAGGCGTTCCCTCAACGATAACCCGCATCCGTTCCTCGCTTTCGCGGAGTGCTTCATCTACTTTCGTGCGCCGGGCAACCTCCTCTTTTGCTGCGTGAAGCGCTTTATCTAAGCGCCCGACGATGAGGTATTGCAGCAGAACCAACAACACTATCTGCATCGTTGAATTTGCCAGCATGCTCAATGATGTCGGAACAACTACGCTGGCCGGCAATAGGCCTAGATACTCAATACCAACCAATCCGGCAGAAGCCACAACGGACACCGCGGCATAGAGAACACTTTTTTTCCATCCTAAGATTAACCCGACAGCTAAGACAACGATCGGGATTTCCTGCATGGCAGGTGCCTTGATGCCTCCGCCCGTCCAGGCCAATCCAAAGATCAGAACGAGCGCCAAGCTGGCGAAAAGGTAGGAAGCGAGGCCGGTTCTTCTCTTGCTATTGAGGAATAACAATCCGAGTGAGAAAAGATCAAATATGAAGGCAATGAAAATCCATCGCTGATTGTTCTGCGGCAGCACGGCCATTTCAAACAGCGATATGAAAGTCACTATGATAGCGGAACCGATTACTACCCTGAAGAAAATCTGCGCCCTCGCGGTGATTTCTTTATCGGGTGATTCCGGCGGGGTAAGAAAATTAATCATCTCAACCTCATGAATTCTCTTTATATTATTGTTCCCACTTTGCGTTCGATTAATAATTTGATAATTTTTCCTGACGTTGGCAAAACATAAGCGACATGACTCTTCCACTCTAAAAAACAAAAACCTCCATCATCAAAATTGAATCAGGAGGTCCGATACACTCTTCTCCCCACACCGACCATCCACCTCGACGATCACGCCAACTCAAGGGATAATTTATTGTCCCTACAAGATTTCACAAGAATCATGCCTTCAGAAAAGCGATTTCCAAGCGAAATTCGCAAATGGATTATTGGAAATGAGAAGAAGTAACGTAGAATTCGCCGGTGTGGTAAGAAAAAGAATCCGGATGAACACGAATCGACATCATCTCTGAAGAGCGGGACAACTCCTCTTCTCAAACAGTTCTGCAAATATTCTGACGTATGACCCGTGCGACATTAGATCGCCCTCCCCGCATGTTTCACGCTGCCGAATCCGACGAGCATTCTCGCATCCTCGTCCCAAAGACGCAGCGAGAGAGAGTGGAAGCTGGAAAGCAACGTAAGAGGAGCCACCGGCCAGAAAAGAGGAATTTTCTTTTGACACTCGCTTAAGGAATAATTCGGGACGCGCGGGCTCAGATGATGAATATGATGATATCCTATATTGCCGCTGAACCATTGGAGGATTTTCGGGAGTTTGTAGAACGAACTCCCTTTGAGTGCAGAGTCAAAGAAATCCC
>CAYYHS010000778.1:0-1633 GCA_964471785.1 uncultured Chitinophagaceae bacterium | reverse complement strand
CGTTGGCAACGGCATACGGCAAGCAGTATGATCAGGTGCTGATGGACAATGCGTGGAAGGAACTCCTGTTCAATCAATTTCACGACATTCTTCCCGGCTCCGGTATCCGGGAAAACTACATCGACGCCACAGAGAAATACGCGAGGGTCGAGCAGGCCGGAAAATTCGAACTGAGCCGTTCGCTCGAGACCATCGAATCCAATATTAACACATCCAAACTGACCAGAGGGAAACCGATCGTCGTCTTCAATCCCATGTCATGGGTTCGATCCGATGTCGCGACCGTGGCTCTTCCGGACGGGGATACAAATCTCTATTCGGTATTCGATGTGAAAGGAAACCTCATTGCCTCGCAGATTACTGAGAAAGGTTTGCTGAAACGGGATCTCATCTTCATTGCCGAAGGCGTCCCTTCGCTTGGCTACAGGACGTACGAACTCCGAAGAGAAAAAAGCAAAGCAGACATGATTCTGCCGGCAGACGCATCGTTGACGCTGGAAAATGAGTACTTCAGGGTAAGCGTTGGCAGCGATTCCGGCTGGGTGAAGAGCATACTTGATAAGCAAAGCGGGAGAGAGGTTTTGAGTGGATCTGGAAATAAACTTCAGCTTCTCGAGGACAAGCCGAAGCAATGGGATGCATGGAATGTGGGATTGACCGGCAAAGAGAATCCTTCCGTACTCAGGAGCATTCATATCGTTGAGCAAGGACCTGTGCGGACTGTTCTTCGTATCGTTCGGGATTGCCTAGGGCCAGGGTTCCAACGCGATTATCCGACTCATGATTTCCCGAGTTCATTCTTCACCCAGGATATCATTCTGTACAAAGGGCTCGACAGGATCGATTTCAAGACAGATGTCGATTGGTGGGAAGAGCACACTATGTTGAAGGTCGCGTTTCCGCTCACTGTCACCGACACGGTGGCCACATACGAGATTCCGTATGGATCGATCCAACGCTCGACCCAAATGCGGAATAGCCTAGAGACTGCCAAAGTTGAAGTCCCGTCTGCCCGATGGGCAGACGTTTCGGAGAAGAGTTTCGGGGTGAGTCTTCTCAACAAATCGAAATACGGCTACGACATCAAAGGCAACACAATGCGTCTATCGCTTCTTCGTTCTCCCAAATGGCCCGATCCGACCGCTGACCGGGGTACGCATTCTATCGAATATAGTCTCTATCCTCATCGCGGAACCTGGAAGGAAGCCAACACCGAAGGTCACGGATATGATTTCAATAATCCGCTGATTGTTGTGTCGGGAAGTGCCCACAAAGGGAAACTCTCCGATGCAGGCTCATTCGTAAAACTCGAACCATCCAGTCTTGTTCTCACAACGATGAAGAAAGCGGAGCAATCCGATGCATGGGTTATTCAATGGTATGACACGCGAGGAGAAGAAACAGAAGCCACGCTGACTCTGCCGTTGACTCCGAAAAGCGGGGTAATGTCGAACTTTCTCGAAGAAGATGGAAAGCCGATCTCCTTTGAAAAGAATGTAGTGAAGGTTTCGACGAAGAAGAACGGAGTCGTCACCGTGAAGATTACTTTTTAAGCGAGCGCTGGAGTGTTGGAATGGCGGAATAGTGGAATGATGGAATAGTGGAATGATGGAATAGTGGAATGATGGAATAG
>CAYYHS010000777.1:0-1637 GCA_964471785.1 uncultured Chitinophagaceae bacterium | reverse complement strand
TTCGTCTTTCGGGCTGGGTTCGGCGAGAATCCCATCGGCTCGGAGGCGTCGCTGCTGTTATAGATTTATCGGCCGTCGGAAACTGTCGGGGCGTTGAGCTCAGAGGCTCGTCCGCGATACTCTTTCCCCATTAGGTTTTCTCCGCAACTCTCATCTTTGCGCTCCGGGATCTGGGATTATTCCTCTGTTCATCCGGCGAGGCAAGGATGGGTTTTTTCGTGAGGACCCTAAGTTTTGGAGATATCGGCAGATCCGGCACGAGCTTGTGCCCGGAGGGAATAAAGGTTGCAGAATTGGCGCGAAAAAACTCTTTCACAATCCTGTCTTCCAGTGAGTGGTAGGAAATAACGACGATTCGCCCTCCGCTTGCGAGAAGTCCCAACACATCGTTTAAGATCCGCGATAAGGAGCCTAGTTCACCGTTCACTTCAATCCGAAGGGCCTGGAATATACGCGCCAGTGATTTTGTTTGAAACCGCCCCGGGACTATTTCCGACACGATCTCTGCCAATACCCCGGATGTTTCAATTGTCTTCACGCTTCGCCGTTCAACAATGGCCTGCGCAATCTTCCTGGAATTTCTTTCTTCACCATAGCTCCAGAAAATCTCCGCAAGTTTTTCTTCGGAGTACGTGTTAATGACAGTGGCCGCGTTCAGTTTCTGGCGGCGGTCCATACGCATGTCGAGCATGTCGTCTGTGCGGTATGAAAAACCTTTGCTCCCTTCGTCCAGTTGGAACGATGAGACACCAAGGTCAAGCAACAATCCGTCAATCGTGGGAAAGTTATGCGTCCGGAGAATGGATTGGATGTTGGCATTATTGTCGTGGACCAAAACTACATTTGCCGAAAATCGCCGCAACCGATCTCCTGCCGCTTCGTGTGCATCTGCATCTGCGTCAATGCCAATCAATATTCCATGCGGATAGATCTTTTCGACGATATTTTCGGCATGTCCGGCCCCCCCGAGGGTGCCGTCAACATACACTCCATCCGGCTTGGTGATGAGAAAATGTACCGCCTCATCCCGAAGAACCGGAATATGATACGGGGCGCTCACATTTTTACGCTCTTTTATTCCTGCGATGGCTTGAAGACCGTTGCGGCAACGCTTTCGTAGCTTTCGTTCTGGGATTGCGCCGTCATATACTCAGTGTAGACTTTCGGATCCCAGACCTCGATGCGTTCAAGCATCCCTAGAATCAAAACTTCATTTTCGATTTTGGCAAATTGCAGAAGTTCTCTTGGAATCATTATCCTGAACTGTCCGTCCAACTGACTCTCCGTTGCATATTGCAGCAATGTGCGCGTAACGTACCGATGGCGGGGATCCGCAGGAGAAAGCTGTCGAAGGGAGTGCTCGACTTTTATCCACTCATCGTTCGGGTAGAGAAAGAGACAGGTTTCAAAGCCTCGGGTGACGATAAAGAGGTCGTTGGCCTCGGGCGAGAGGTTTTTTCGCAGTTTGGCCGGAATGTTCACCCGTCCCTTGCTGTCAACCGAGTATGAATACGAACCTTTGAATGACGACATAAGCACCCACAACTTTCAGATAATCTGCAAAATTAGCACAGTTTGACCGGTCAAATTCCCCACTTTTACCCACTATGATGCACGAAATTTATGGAATTAAGACT
>CAYYHS010000776.1:0-1642 GCA_964471785.1 uncultured Chitinophagaceae bacterium | reverse complement strand
CTCTGCTCAGAATTATGTTGGATATGCGGCGACATACAAGACATAACATCCATCCCGAGGCCGTCCAATGAGACTGAAATTCTGGGGCGTTCGCGGATCCATTCCAACGCCCGGCAAGGCCACCGTTCGCTATGGCGGTAATACTCCCTCGCTTGAACTACGGCTTGACAACGAAGAACTCATTATCTTCGATGCCGGGACCGGAATTCGAGGATTGGGGGATCATTTAATCGCAAACGGCGAATCGCTCAATACGTACCTTCTGATCACGCACCCGCACTGGGACCACATCCAGGGTTTTCCATTCTTCAAGCTGGCGCTGATTTCAGGAAATGAGATCACCATCATTGCTACCGAGCGCAAGGAAGTTAACCTTCAACGTATTATCGCAGACCAGATGAACCGGATCTATTTTCCGGTGCAGCTGAACGAACTGAAGGCGAAGATCAATTTCCGGCCCATCGGCGAGGAGGAGTTTACGATCTTCGGCGCGCACGTGCGGACGATGTACGTGAACCATCCCGGTTTTACCGTCGGCTACCGGCTCGAGTACAAGGGGAAGTCCCTTGTCTACATCAGCGACAACGAGCCGTTCGACAAGGAAATCGCCGGCCGCATGTCGAACTTTGAAAAAATTGTCCAGGACAAATATCTTGCTCTCAAGGGAGATCCGAATCAGCGCATTTTTGATTTTGCACGAAATGCGGACATCCTCATCCATGATTGCACGTACACTCCTGAAGAATATGTAGACAAGGTCGGCTGGGGACACTCGCACTACCTATTCACGCTAAAAGTCGCCGCAGAGGCAAACGTTCGTCACCTCGTCCTCTTCCATCATGAGCCGAATCGCAGCGACGAGGCAGTGGACGACATCGTCCTGAAATGCCGGAAAGAGATCAAAACGAAGAACTTCAAGTATGAATGTACAGCAGCGCGTGAGGGGCTTGAGCTAACGTGGTAAGGAAAATAGGCTTGACTATTCGTCTTCACGTCTTTATATTGGAGTGAAGTTCGTGAACTTCAATAAATTCTGTGCGCGTTACATGGTGAACGGTCCCGCGACGAAAAGAACAATATTGTAAACCCCGAAGATAGCGAGACGGGGTTTTTCTTTTTTTATATCAGAACCCATGGCACAATCAAAGTTTGTATTTACCGCATCTGATTTTAGGAAGTTAGGCAAAGCCCTCGGAGTAAAAGGGAAGGCCCGCGGAAATAATGTCCGCTTCGAGGTGGAGAACAGGAGCACGAAAAGAAAGCTCGCTGTCGAAGTCTATTCCGATATTCATATCGGCAAGCAGCGCGGAAATTTGGTGACGGTCTACACCTACAACGCACACCTTCAGCTCCATTTCTGCTCGGGATATGTTGTCAGCGAAATGCTCGGGGAGGTAACGTTTATCGGAGAGCACAAGGGCAGAGTTTCGGGACTCATCGTCGAGCGGGAAGGCGGCTGTTCACTCTACGCTAACGTCGATCGCAGCCTCCTCTCCGGGGATTTCACACAGCTCGGACCGGAAGTAATGCTTTCAGGGGTAGCCCTCTCGTTGACTGAACCTGTGTTGTCCGAGCAGTCAAGCAAACCGGCGGGGAAGAGAAAAATGTGATGGTAGAGGTCGCCGTTTCGTAAGCTACGGGC
>CAYYHS010000775.1:0-1652 GCA_964471785.1 uncultured Chitinophagaceae bacterium | reverse complement strand
CGATAAAAACGTTCGGGAATGACGCGCCCTTACGTTTGTCATGCCCGCATGCTTCTAGCGGGCATCCAAACTGTAACACTATCCAATAATGCCGTGACTGACCCTTGAAACAGAGAGAAAAAATAGCGATTTTTTATTGGGACGACTGTGCGACCTGGATCAGCATATGTCGCAAATCCATTTTGATTGTTTCACCCCCCTAAATCCTGAACTCATCTTCTTGTTGAATAATGAAGAAAATACTCTTCGTTTGTCTCGGAAATATTTGCCGATCGCCCGCCGCAGAGGGTATCATGAAGAAAAAATCGGAAGGGTTGCCATTTGAAATAGATTCGGCAGGCACCGCCGGATACCACGTCGGAAGTTTGCCTGATCCGCGTATGAGGTCGCACGCCAGCAAAAGGGGCTACGCGCTCGATAGCCATGCGCGCAAATTCGACCCTCATGCCGACTTCGAGAAGTTCGACATGATTATTGCGATGGATCACGAAAACCTCTCCGATCTTCAGAGAATGGACGACGAGAACCGCTACGGGAACAAGCTTTCCTTGATGAGCGACTACTGCGAAAGGATGAGCGTTGACGAAGTTCCCGATCCATATTATGAGGGACCGGAAGGCTTCGAACATGTCCTTGATATACTCGAAGATGCATGTGACGGACTTTTGAAGAGATTATCAACCCAGACTTCCGGCAATTGAGCCTGTTTGATTAATCCGCCTCATCAATAAACCGCCAATTTCTCTCTGCTATGGATTATGCACAATCCCTGATTGAGCGTTCCCTCGGGAAAAAAGTATCCGCGGTAATTTCCGTAGGGGGCGGATCAATCTCAACAACTCTAAAGGCAAGCCTTGAGGCAGGGGGAGATGTTTTTGTGAAGATATCTCCGCAGGCCAAGGACATGTTCCCGAAAGAGGCGAACGGGTTGGCCGAATTATCGAACGCTCGCGCGATTCGGGTGCCGAAGGTTCTTTTCGTCGATGAAGAAGTTCTCATCCTCGAATATTGTTCTCCCTCGTCTCCCCTGAATAAGCGGAAATTCTTTGAAGAGTTCGGCCGGCAATTTGCCCGTCTGCATCAGCGTACTTCGGATGCGTTCGGATATAAAGAAGATAATTACATCGGCTCGACTCCGCAGAAGAATGTGCCCTGCAATTCTTCCTGGAGGAATTTCTTCCTCTCTCACCGGCTGGAATTTCAATATCGATTGGCAGAAAAGAACGGCTACGCAGACAGTGCATTGAAGACTCTCTTTAACCAACTGGAGAATTGTCTCGATGATTTGATTCCGGACGATGGCGAAAAACCATCGTTGCTCCATGGAGATTTATGGGGTGGAAATTATCTCTGCGTTGAGGGGAGTGTCCCCGTCGTTGTGGACCCTGCCGTCTACTTCGGTCATCGCGAAGCAGACCTCGCCATGACGATGCTCTTCGGCGGTTTCGACGAATCGTTTTACTCGGCGTATCGCGAAACGCGGCCTCTTCATCCCGGCTGGGAGAGACGGATGGAACTCTACAAACTATACCATCTTTTCAATCACCTAAACCTTTTTGGGGAAGGATACTACGGGCAGGTGTTAAGCACTTTGAAAAAATTGTCCCGTTAGCCGGTCAGACATAAGTACTACAATAGGATATGCAAAGTCG
>CAYYHS010000774.1:0-1660 GCA_964471785.1 uncultured Chitinophagaceae bacterium | reverse complement strand
GTCAGTCATTCCATCACTATTACGAATGATGGTTTGACGGGATCTCCTCTGGTGAATAACCGTGATTATTATTTTTCGGTGTCGGCATACAGCTGGAACCCGACTGCAGGAGTAGTTCCCCACGCTCTTGAAAGTTCTCCTTCCATCCTGGATATCCGTCCGCAGTCGCCTCAGAATGGTGTCCGATACTATAATGCACCTGGAGATACGCTCAGTGTGACTCACACCGGCGGCTCCACAGATGGTTATGTAATAGCAAGGGTGACCGATCCGAGCGCATTAACAGGTGACACGTATAATGTAACCTTTACAATTGATACCCTCGGCAACACGTTCTGGAATTTGAAAGATGCTACTTCAGGACAAGCGTTGGCTGCTAATCAAGTTCAGTCCAGCGCAGCGGCGCCTCCTGCAGGAGGTAACCCCGGCGCCGTTGTTGTTAAAGGCGTATCGGTCCAGACGTATGGCCCGCTTCCTGGAATGAATCCGGGCGGGCAAGGCGTAGGCTGGAATATTCCTACGGGCAATAGAGAATGGTCGGCATTAGGCGGAAGCGATTATGGTCTCGAAGGGTTTAATACCAGCGGTACTGGCGGTGCGATTGGCATGGGCCAGGATTGGGGGAATTTATTCGGCACTCCCGTTTCCACTGTCACACCCGACAAGTTGCACAAAGTGTTGATCAAATTTGCAACGTATGATACGAGCTACACTATCGCTCCGGGTGACCCGAATGTCACACAGGCCTACAGGTATGTGCGGCATGCGACATCGGCGCTTGCAGATCCATCGTTCCTTCCGATCGTCCATGCGACAGGCGGTTATGCCTATCAGGATAGGCAGCCTGTTCCATTTACCGCGTGGGATGAAGACAACAATAATCAACAGCTCGATATCGGTTTCTTGGAGAATAACGCTGGCGGAGGAAAAGAAGATGGTAAGTACGATCCTCCCACAGCCGCATCCGGAATTGACAACACTTCAGTCACGCGCGAGTATGCATTTATCTACGCTACAAACTATAACGCCACGACTGACAATCCGGCTCTCGCGTTGGATATGCTCGATAACGCGACACCGATGATGTGGTTAATCACGGCAACGATGCGTAACCATGTCGCCGGGTTCATGTTCCAAGCAGGGGATGAGTTCGAGATTATCCCAAATTACGTCAACAGCCCCACCATCACGTATTCGTTCTCAGCGAAAGCTCCGAGCGACAGCGCGTCGAACCAGAAGGCTGATATTGCTAAGATCAATGTTTTCCCGAACCCATATTTCGGTTTCAATAGACTCGAAGCCGATAAATACAATCGATGGGTCCGATTCACTCATTTGCCGTCAACCGTGACGATTCGCATTTTCAACCTTGCGGGTATTCTCGTCCGGACGCTGGTGAAGAGCGACGTCACGCAGTTCAAGGATTGGGATCTGCTCAATGAAAACAAACTGCCGGTTGCTGCAGGCATGTATATCGCCTACATCGATTGCGGAAATTTGGGTACGAAAACCCTGAAATTCGCAATTATTCCGGAACAGCAGCTCTTAGACCACTACTGAGAATCAGTAAAGGATGAAAATGAAAACATTGATATTTGAGAATTTTAAAATTAGAAGGAGATATTCAATGAATATCATACTAAAGCGCTTGGCGGGTGTT
>CAYYHS010000773.1:0-1665 GCA_964471785.1 uncultured Chitinophagaceae bacterium | reverse complement strand
ATTCTCCGCTTCATCGAAGACGACCGATTGTTTTGAATCGATCACTTCGTCCGTGACTTCATCGCCCCGGTGGGCCGGAAGGCAATGCATGAAAATTGCATCCTTCTTTGCGCGTGACATAAGGTTGGCGTTTACCTGGAATGGCAAAAAGATTTTCTTTCGCGCTTCCGCTTCTGCCTCCTGACCCATCGAGGCCCAGACATCCGTATAAACGACGTCTGCATCTTTCACTCCTTCCAACGGATCGTGCACAACCTCGATGACCGCTCCCGTTTTCTTTGCGTCGTCTTTCGCTTGCGCCGTCGCGATTGGGTTGGGGTCGTACCCCGGCGGACAAGCCACAGTAACATTGACGCCAAGGAGCGCTCCGGCGAACATCAACGAATGGGCAACATTATTGCCGTCTCCAACATAGCAAAGCTTCAAGCCCTTCAATTTTTTCTTCTTTTCCTGGACGGTCATATAATCGGCCAGCGCCTGGCAGGGGTGGGAATAATCGCTGAGGCCATTGATCACCGGGATAGAGGCGTACTTCGCCAGGTCCAAAACGATTTGATGAGCGAAGGTCCGGATCATAATTCCTTCCACCATTCGCTCCAGGTTCTTCGCCACGTCATAAACCGATTCACGCTTTCCGAGGCTGATCTCCGCAGGGGATAGATAGACAGAAAATCCTCCGAGTTGCTGGATCCCCACATCGAAGGATGTGCGAGTGCGGAGGGAGGGTTTTTCAAGAATAAGCGCCAATGTTTTTCCATCCAACGCTTTGCGATATTTCTTGCGGTTCGCTTTCATCGATCGCGCCAGCAAGAGAGTTGCGATGATTTCCTTGCTGCTCATGTCGCGAATTGAGAGAAAATCGATTGATTTCATTTTCGTTTCCTTCGTCGTAGTGCGGAGTAACTGACCGACGCTTTACAAGATATCCTCGCCGATTCATTTCACCAGGATCAATTTCCTCGTTTGAGTAAAGTGACCTGCTTGGAGCCTGTAAAAATAAACGCCGGTAGGAAAGCTGCTCCCATCCCACTGAATTGTATACTCTCCGGGATTCATCCGTGCGTTAATAAGCGTCGCCACTTCCTTACCAAGAATGTCGTAGATCTTCAGCGTAACATTCTGAATCTCGGCTACCGTAAACTGTATTTTTGTGGAAGGGTTAAACGGATTTGGATAGTTTTGATCAAGAGTGTAGTGCAGTGCAACCGTTTCGCTCGTCGGAGCTATTCCCGTAACCACTGTTGAGTCTACCTTCAGGACGATGTTGTCATTCGGATCGAAAACAACTTTTGTAGGCCGATCGGCAAAGCTATAGCTCAACTTCTGACCATTGACGTTATTGAAGACCCGGATCGTCGAGTCCGGACTATTCGCGAACGAGAATTTTAGCTCGACATACATCGTGAAGAACGATGGGTTGGGCTGCGTCTGCCGGAACACAACGTCGACCCGATGCGCTCCCGAATCTATCGTGATGACATTATGGTATATTGGATGATTCGGCTGCATGACCCACTCGTTGAAGAACCAGCTCAAGTCCTGGCCAGATATAGTACTCATTTTTTGGAAGAAGTCCGCCGTTATGGCATTCTTCAATCTGAAGTTCGCTGTATCGGTAGCATACCCTTTAAGACAAGCGAAGAAGAGCGAATCTCCCAGAGTGTA
>CAYYHS010000772.1:0-1670 GCA_964471785.1 uncultured Chitinophagaceae bacterium | reverse complement strand
ATTGTCGGTTATCATTCTTACATACGAACGATAAAGATAAGAGGTAACAATCATGAGAAAACGACTTAGCCTGGTAGCGATGGTTGTGCTGTTTGTTCCTTTCCTGGGGTTGGGGCAGGACGAGAGACCTTCGCCGGATAAATGGGCAGATTATGTTGCGGGCGATTATGATATACGGGCCAACATCACGTATGCGACGGCCAATAGCACACCGCTGAAGCTTGACCTCTACCTGCCAAAGAACCGATCGAATCCGGCCCCCACGCTGGTCTTCTTCCATGGCGGAGGATGGGTGGCAGGTCAGAAAGAACAAAACGTGCTCGAACTCATGCCGTATTTGTGGCTCGGATGGGCCGTGGTCAATGTCGAGTATCGGCTGGCCAGCAATTCCCCCGCACCTGCCGCGGTGGAAGATTGCAGGTGTGCGCTTCACTGGGTTCAGTCCCACGCAAAAATGTTTAACTTCGATACTTCAAGAATTGTGCTGACGGGGGGATCGGCGGGAGGACATCTTGCATTGATAACGGGCGTGCTTCCTCCAAATTCTATTTTCGACCGCCAGTGCCCGACAAACGACAGCATCCGCTGGAATAGCGGAACTGAGCCTCAGGTAAAAGTCGCTGCCATTGTCAATTGGTTTGGTATAACTGATGTTGAAGAGCTTCTCGACGGACCAAACGCTAAACACTATGCCATCGAATGGCTCGGCAGTACGAGCAACCGGAAGGAGCTGGCGAAGGAGCTTTCTCCGATTTCATACGTTCGACCGGGACTTCCGCCCATTATTACCGTCCACGGGGACAAGGATGACATAGTTCCTTACTCGCAGGCCGTCCGCTTACATACAGCATTAGACAAGGCGGGCGTTCCGAATCAGCTTGTAACAATTCATGGCGGAAAGCATGACGGGTTCAACCGACAAGAATTGATAGACAGCTTTGGCGCAATTAAAGAATTCCTGCGCACAAATCACATACTTACGATGGAGTCTTCAAAATGAAGATCGAAGCGTTTCTCGTGGTTATGATTTCCATGGCAACAAGAGGTGTGTTTGCACAAACACACTCACAGACGGGGTCCGATACACTTGTTCCCGTGGTTCAGCTGACTAATGAGCAGGATCTTAAGCGGATGATGATACTGTTGAAGATAGACTCTCTTCGGCCGGGTCCGTCCGGAAATCCGACCGCACCAAATGCAGCAAACTCGGATGAATCCAAAGCGAACCCATATCCTGACCTTCCTGATCCATTGAAACTGAATGACGGTCGAACGGTCACAACGGCTGAAATGTGGTGGACGCTGCGCCGTCCTGAAATCAAGGAATATTTCGACAGAGAGATTTATGGAAGGGTGCCGAACGATGTGCCAAGAGTGACGTGGAAAGTTGTAAGCACCTCTGCGGATACGAATGCAAACTCTTCGGCGATCACAAAAAAGATTCTAGGACACATCGATAACGCATCATATCCTCTCATTCGAGTCGACATAGATCTGGCGCTGACCGTGCCGGGAAATGCTAAGGGACCAGTTCCAGTCATCATGGAATTTGGTTTTCGGTTCCCTCCCGGATTCAAGATGACCGATCAAATGAAAAAATTAGTTGATTCCATGGCCAATTGGCAGAGACTGGTGTTGGCAAACGGCTGGGGATATGCCATTCTGATTCC
>CAYYHS010000771.1:0-1671 GCA_964471785.1 uncultured Chitinophagaceae bacterium | reverse complement strand
CGCGGGTGTTGAAGGAAGGTGAAATCGTCTCGCTCGACGTCGGCGTAGTGAAAGATGGATATTTCGGAGACGGGGCTTCTACCTTCCCGGTCGGAAGGGTGTCGGAGGGAAAGGCGAGGTTGATGCGGGTGACGAAGGAAGCGTTGGAGAAAGGGGTGGAACAAGCGATCGACGGGAACCAGCTTCATGATATTTCGTACGCCGTGCAGCGGCATGTTGAGGCAGCAGGATTTTCGGTCGTAAGGGATCTGGTAGGGCACGGAATCGGGAAAGAACTGCATGAAGAACCGCCCGTTCCGAACTACGGCAAGCCCAAGACAGGGCTGAAGTTGAAAGAAGGGATGGCGCTTGCCATCGAGCCGATGGTGAATTTTGGGGATTATGATGTCCGTACCGCCGGCGACGGGTGGACGATCCTGACCGTGGATGGCGAGCCGTCGGCGCACTTTGAACATACTGTCATCGTCCGAAAAGGTAAGGCAGAGATCTTAACTCAGTAACCGCGGAAGCAATGGCAAAGCAAGGAGCAATCAAGGTCGATGGAACAATCATGGAGACGCTGCCGAACGCATCGTTTAAGGTGAAGCTCGACAACGGCCACGAGATCCTTGCGCATATTTCCGGCAAGATGCGGATGAACTATATCAAGATTCTGGTGGGCGACAAGGTGACGGTAGAACTGTCGCCGTACGACCTTTCAAAAGGGCGCATCACGTACCGCTACAAATGAGCGAAGAAAGGAACACGCAATGAAAGTCAGGGCATCGGTGAAACGCCTCTGTGAGAACTGCAAGGTCATCCGCAGGAAAGGCGTCGTGAGAGTGATCTGCAAGAATCCGAAGCACAAGCAGCGCCAAGGATAACAAGTTGTCTAACAAGGAGAAGAACACGTGGCACGTATAGCTGGCGTCGATCTACCGAAGAACAAAAGATCAGAGATTGGGCTGACCTATATCTACGGCATCGGCCGCACTACTTCCAAGAAAATTCTCGCCAAGGCGGGCATCGACCCCAACAAGAAGATCGGGGACTTGAACGACGATGAAGTGTCGAAGATCCGTACCATAATTCAGGCCGACTATAAAACCGAAGGCGCGATGCGAAGTGAAATGCAGATGAACATCAAGCGCCTGATGGATATCGGCTCGTACCGGGGCCTTCGGCATCGCAAGGGATTGCCCGTGCGGGGACAAAGAACGCGGACGAATTCGCGGACGAGGAAGGGTAAACGAAAGACGGTCGCTGGGAAGAAGAAAGTCTTAGCGAAGAAGTAATGTATCACATCCAAGGAATAGTCCTTGGTTGAAAGGAGCACTCGTGGCAAAAGAAACAGCACCAACGACGGGAAAACCGGCATCGACCTCGGCAGCGGCTCCCGCGGCGGTAAAGAAAAAGAAAAAGATCCATGTCGATGTGAACGGCAAAGCCTTTATCAAGGCGACGTTCAACAACGTCATCGTCACGTTGACGGATATTTACGGCAACACGATCGCTTGGTCCTCCGCCGGGAAAAACGGATTCAAGGGATCCAGGAAGAATACGCCATTCGCCGCTCAGGTTTCAGCAGAAGCGGCGGCGAAAGAAGCGCATGCCATGGGCCTGCGAAAGGTCGAGGTCTTTGTCAAAGGACCCGGTTCGGGGCGCGAAGCGGCGATCCGAGCGCTGCAGACT
>CAYYHS010000770.1:0-1678 GCA_964471785.1 uncultured Chitinophagaceae bacterium | reverse complement strand
TATTCGGAGGCCAGGGTCACACCGAGCGACGCCCTGACAGTGTGCCGCTTTACGGTATCGCGCACAGCGGGACTTCGACTCTCCCGTCCCGTCACGGGCGGGACGGGATCACTCACGATGGCTGTCAGGGCGGAGTCGAAGTGTCCAATTAGTTCTCCCCCTTTTCGCAAAGGGATGCCTTCGGCACAGGGAGAGAAAAATGCATTTCCCCTCCCCCAATGAGAATACAATACAAGAATATTTTTTGGAAACGGCACTAGGGTTGCCATACGTACTAGTCTGCGTGTCTCGTAATAATTAATTTCCCGTGAATAGACTTAGCAACCAATACGCCCCCATTTCTCAACGAATCGGATACCCATTGAAAATGAAAACCCGAGGCTAGCTTTCCTGAAACCGCGGCAAGCCCATAATAATCAATTCCAAGCTTGACCGTATCTGGTTCAGCAAGAAACCGCTGCAAGTTATCGGCACGGAGGTATTTCGTCGAATACCCTGAATACCACGTCGACACAGGAGCGTTTGTCGAATAATCGACCGGAGGAATCCCGCGCCATTCTGAGAATATTACCTCTTTCGAATACCACCTGTTTCCGCTTAGTCCGATGTCCGCAAAGAGGCAATAGCCGATCGCAACGATAAATAAAACTTTCGCCATTTTGTTGCATAGAGTATTAATGTTATTGCCGGAAGATACCAAAATCGGGAGGATACTTCGAGGAGCGCAATCGACCATCCACGAGATGCGTCAGGTCGAATGAAGAACAACAGTACCCCAATGCCGATTAATGCAAGTGTCCACTTATTGAACCTCACCCCGATCAAGGCGATCGGCGTCGTCATCACAGCCGGGATCATCATCCACCAATACCGCCATGAGAGAACGAGGAATAATCCTGCAACGGCGTACGGGCGTGCCATCCTGCTCCAGAAAACAAACAAGGGAAAGACCGCAACAAATAGCGCCGATTCAATCTTGTACTTGTCAGCAACAAAATACATTGCTGGAACAGTCAGCGTCCCGCATAGCGCCGGAAGAAATCGAAGCCCAAACTCACTATGCAGGCCAAAGAGCTGTCCGAACCATTGCGGAATAAACTCCTGATAACCGCCGTTCTGGATTAAGAATCCAAATCCGGCCTCATCAACCCAAAGCGGATTTGCGCCCAATCCGTTGAATCGCAGGTATCCGGCGACCAGGGTAATAACTGAAAGTAAAATGATCTTCGGCTTCATGGTAGTTGTTCAATAGTCTCGTCAACAACGTCAATCAGATCCAGACAGCTTCTAGAATAGCGGGGTCGCCGGATAATATCAAACTTCGTGCTGCAGGATTCCACCACTCACAACTCGTTCGCCCGTCACTCTTCCGCAAACTTCTTGATCGCGTCGTAGAATTTCACGATTGCCTTGGCCTTGTTCTTCCCAAATGACAGCCAGTGCCATGTAGTGTCGGGATTTGGATTCTCGACGGTTGGAATGCGGATGATCGGCTTACCTTGATACTCGCTGATGATCGGATATGTTGGTTTGGTTTCGTCTTCCATAGTGTTCCTTTGATAGTTTGCCAACCGCGTTGATTGCCTGGTGATGAGGGGGTGAATTCACATTCCTTTCCGGTTTACTGATATGGAATCTTATTAAATTTTACGTTCAGAATCCAATCGGTCGTTTCGGC
>CAYYHS010000769.1:0-1689 GCA_964471785.1 uncultured Chitinophagaceae bacterium | reverse complement strand
AAGAATATCTCTTCACGGTAGCGCGATATTGGACGGCGACGGGGATCGATGGATGGCGGCTTGATGTACCGAACGAAATTCCGCACGAATTCTGGAAGGAGTGGCGCAGGGTAGTCAAGTCAATGAACCCCGATTGCTATATCGTGGGCGAGATTTGGGACGACGCTGAACCGTGGCTTCGCGGGGACGAGTTTGATGCCGTGATGAATTATCAATTCCGGGATGCATGCCTCAAGTTTTTTTGCCAGGAGTCAATTTCCGTTGCAGAATTTGACCGGCAATTGTCAGGCCTGCGTTCGCTTTACCCTTCGGCGGCGAATTTTGTTCTCCAAAACTTGATCGGGAGCCACGACACGGAACGTTATCTTACGCTTTGCGACAAGGCGGTCTGGAAAGAAAAATTAACCGTCTTGTTCCAGATGACCTACGTCGGGGCACCGATGGTCTATTACGGAGATGAAATTGGAATCGAGGGAGGAAAAGATCCGGATTGCCGGCGACCGATGATTTGGGATGAAGCACGATGGGACAAGGACCTTCAGAGTTATTATCGCCGCTTGATTACGCTCCGAAACAAATCGCAAGCTCTTCGACGCGGAACCGTAAGGGCGTTGGTCGCCGATGATGAGAGAGGAGTCTATGCGTTTGTCCGCCAGCACAACTCAGAAAATGTCTTTGTTGTGTTGAATAAAAGTGCCAAAGAGACTACTCTCGTCGTTCCCGTCGACCAAGCGATTGAAGAGTGTACAGATGCATTAACGAGAGATAGGATTGTTCGAACCGGTGGAGCGTTGCGTTGCACCATCCCAGGCCGTTCGGGAAGAGTACTCGTGAATGGAGTTTTTTTGTGAATCAGAACGAGGAGAGAGTTATGAAACGTATCATTGCAGTGGTGTTGATCGCCGGCATAGGTTATTCGCAATCGTTGATTGCACAGACCGTCAACATAAAATTTCGGTACGAGCCTCAGGCTCCGTACACACGCGTTCACTTTCCTGGGGTGTTCAATAATTGGGGGCCGAACAGCGGCGGTACCATCGCATCCGGCACGCCATCACAAGCCGACAGCTTTGAAGCGGCAACTGGCATGTGGGTCAAGACAATACCATTGTCGTTCGGCACTTACCAATACAAGATTTATCGTCAGATAAGTTCGAATCCCACTGATTGGAGCTGGATCTCCGATCCGCTCAACCGCATCGTTATACCCCCTGATGGAAATTCACAGTTCGTCGTTGACAGTCTCGTTCTGTTCCAACTCTGCGCTTATCCTTACAGCATAGAAACCGGAGCGAGTGGCAGTAGCCTTCTGGTAAAAACGGGACTCCCTAAATTCTCAGCTGGAATTTTCCATCCCGTGGGAGCCCCTTCCATTTCTATCACTGCATTTATTGATGGAGTACCGATTGTAAATGCGGCTTCTTATTTCGATACAGCGAGCGAAATATTTACGTACGAGCCATCCAGCGCCATCCCCGACGGGAATCACGTGTTTAAAATTCTGGCCGTTGCCGGGGGACAGAACAAGACAGACTCGGTCCAATTTATCGTTCGTGCTCGCCCGGTGCAGATTCAGACTCCTCCTTTTACGACGCATAAGTCTGTGTATGTTACGGCCGGGATCATCCTGAAAGCAGACGGAACCGGAGTAGACAGCACTATTTCTTCCGTGACAATCTTTGTTAACGG
>CAYYHS010000768.1:0-1690 GCA_964471785.1 uncultured Chitinophagaceae bacterium | reverse complement strand
TTGCGATCAACAGCATGCCCGACCATATGCACGTTTTCGTCGGTATGAAACCTGACGCGACGCTTTCGGGCTTGGTACGCGACATCAAACGAGATTCTACAAATTTTATTAATCAAGAGGTCAACACTCATCGTCGCTTTTCATGGCAAGAAGGTTTTGGAGCATTCTCATACTCTTACTCACAAATCGATTCTGTGGTCAAATGTATCCTCAACCAAGAAGAACACCATCGTCGTACAACGTTCAAGGAAGAATACGAAGCGCTGCTAAAAGAATATGCGGTTAAATATGACAATCGATATGTGTTCGAATGGATTGAACCTGAACTACGTTGAACTCCTACGGAGTTCTTAGTTCCTTCTCAACCACCTTTCTATAAACCTTCAGCTCCTACGGAGCTGTCAGATAACGAGTCGATATGCGCACGTTGTCGCTGGAGCAAACCAAAATAAAAATATATGAGGAATCCCATGGAAGACGAACCCAGGCCAGCACAACCAGTCATCAGCGAATATCAGGGAAAACCGATCATCCGCATTCCGGCCGTCGATAATCCGAATCCGGACACGACATGGCACTGGCTATCGTTCGGATAAAATAAAGCGAAGGCGATTGTGAAATTTTACGATGCGATAAAGAAATTTGCGGAAGAATGATTGCCATAGCCATCACGCGAAACATTCATCGATAAGCCCATCGCAAATATTGATTTTACTGCCTTATTGACCTGCATTTCTTGCGATTAGTTGAAAGCGAGCGGCATAAAGCTCCGGGTTCATCCATCGAGATCGTTTTGTTTTTTTCATGGTATCGGAAGGCATTGAAAACAAAACGAATAACGCCATTGAGCATCGATGCCAAGGAAGATAGATTACAGTTTCAGTTCAGCCGGTCCGTTTCAGGCCCTTGGAATTCGTCAACTACAAAATGTTCGTTGAGCGATATGGAAACGGCGAAGGAGCTTTGCCGGTCAACACTATAGAGAATCGCTGCAAACTGCTCGACAGACTGATCCATGTGCATCGGCGCTCAGTGTACAATGAATGGCGTAAAGGATCCGGCATTGGATACCCGGTTTTGGCAGAATTTGTAATAATAGACTTTGTGGTGATCCAAAATTCTATCCGTATCAAAATCGACAAAATTATTTAACGATAATGAATAGATCTGCAATACTTTCAGTAAGAATTAAAAAAGCCTGGCACATACTTGGCCCTGGACTTATTACAGGCGCAAGCGATGATGATCCTTCGGGAATTGCAACCTATTCACAGGCGGGCGCTGGTTTTGGTTTTGCAACTCTTTGGACTGCAATTATCACATTCCCTCTCATGGCTGCTGTGCAGGAGATGTGCGCTAGAATCGGTATGATAACTCAAGAGGGATTGACAGCAACACTAAAAAAGAATTATCCGAAAAGTATTTTATATCTAATGGCGGTATTTAGTTTTCCCGCTATTACACTCAATATCGGTGCAGACATTCAGGGAATGGGAGCCGTTGCCAATTTACTTATACCTTACATTCCGTCTTTTGCTTTCAGTATAATTTTTACGGTTGTACTTATTTTTGTTATTATCGAATTTCCATATCACAGACTTGCCGCTGTTTTAAAATGGCTTTGCCTTTCATTATTATTGTACGTCGTAGTTCCATTCTTGGTGCATGAGGATTGGACGGAAGTTATGAA
>CAYYHS010000767.1:0-1690 GCA_964471785.1 uncultured Chitinophagaceae bacterium | reverse complement strand
CGGAGTTACCAAACTCACACAAAACGAGTTGTCGGTCGCAACGATTCTCTCGGAGTCGGCCTTTGACTATCGCGTTCCTGTGTTTGGTCAGGGAACCAACGCGAATCTGGGTTTGGCGTACGCCTATGCGGCTCAGCGGCGCCTTATTCTCGGCTTTGGTGCGTCGTACGTCTATAAAGGAGAGTACCAGCCCGCCTCCATAACGGGATTCAGCGACAAGTATGATCCCGGAGATGAAATTTCAGTCAACGCCGGAATGGATTACGTAACCTTTTCGAAGACAGAGCGGTTCTCGCTTGACCTTACTGTTACCAACTATCTCCCCGATAAACTCAACGGCCAGAATTTCATTCAGTCCGGGCTCCGATTTATGACCCTCGCGGTTTATTCGCTCAAGTGGGGACCGATTACACACCTGATTCAATTCAGGACACGCCTGCGCACCCAAAGTCAACTATATAATTCGGGGGTCGCAGAAAGCTACAAGAGTTCGCAACATTACGAAATTCAGTATACCGCATCCTGGTTTCCGGTGCAGTGGTGCGCTCTTTCCGGGATCTTGCAGGGGAAATACCATACCGGAGATCAGATTCCGTTCGGAGTTGGAATCTATGAAACAGGGAAAGCACAGCTCGCGTCGATTGGAGGAGAAGTCGGGTTTGCGCTTGCTTCCTGGTTCGGACTTGCCTTCGACGCCAAGTACGGCATCGGCAGTGTCGTGATCGAGAATGCAAAGAACAATGTCACCGGCATCGAATTCGGAGGAAGCGGTCGCGTGCAGTTTTAGGCAGAATGTAGGTTGTCATTATCTCATCATCTGGAAGGATACATTTATGAATCAGAGTGATATAGGTCGCCTTGTTCGATGGGCAGTCGTGGTCGTCATGTTGATGTGCATGGGTGCGGCGGAATTATCTGCGCAGGAAGCGCCCCAGCAGACGATCGCCATTCTCTATTTTGAAAATAACAGCGTTGTCGATAAGGATAAACTCGACCCTTTGAAAAAGGGGTTGGCGGACATGTTGATTACCGAGATGTCGAAGATCAAAGGACTGAAAGTGGTGGAACGACAGCGGATTCAATCGGTCGTTGAGGAACTGAACCTGGGCGAAACGGATCTCGTGGACAAGGGGACCTCTCAAAAGATGGGAAAACTGCTCGGAGCGAAAGTCCTTTTATTCGGCGGCTTCTCGAACCTCTTTGGCGATAAGCTCCGGATCGACGCAAGGATCGTGGCGACGGAAACGGGCGTTACCCTGAATGCGGAAGAGGAGACGGGAGATCTCGATCAGTTCTTGACAATGCTCAAGTCTCTGGTGAAGAAGATTTCGGATGATCTCGAGGTGAAACTCAGCAAGGGAGAAGAAAGCGAGCTTGAGTCTTCGAAGGATGGAAAATTCAACGGGTACGTGACGTACGCCCAGGCCCTCGACACCGAGGACAACGGTCGCAAGTTGGAGAAGCAAGGCAAGCATGCCGATGCAATTGCGGCATTTGAAAGTGCGAAATCGATGTATCAGAAAGCATGGGATGAATCGAACGGTTATGAACCCGCAAAGCAGAAAGTGGAAGAGCTTGCGGGCCTGATCACGAAAATGAAGAAAGAAACGAAATAGCGAAAGCTCTTTGAGCACACAGATTGTGTCATTGAAATACAACGCTCACGTTTTAAGGAGATCCACCTATGAAA
>CAYYHS010000766.1:0-1691 GCA_964471785.1 uncultured Chitinophagaceae bacterium | reverse complement strand
AAACGGAAGCGCAGGGAAGAGTCCACACTTCTGCGGCATCTGTCGTCGTCCTTCCGGAAGTCGAGGATGTCGAGGTGGATATCAATCCGGCAGATCTTCAGTTCGACACGTTTCGTTCCGGCGGCAAGGGAGGACAAAACGTCAATAAGGTCGAAACAGCCGTTCGCATCACTCATCGGCCTTCCGGGATTATCGTCGCCTGTCAGCAGGAACGATCGCAGTTTCAGAACCGGGAGAGAGCTATGAAAATGCTTCGGGCCAAGCTCTACGAGATCAAAATGAGCGAGCAAACGGCTTCAACTGCAGCACAGCGAAAGTCAATGATTAAGAGCGGGGACCGGAGCGACAAAATCCGGACATACAATTTTCCCCAGAACCGCGTGACAGATCACCGGATTGGCCTGACATTGTACTATCTCTCAGAAATTATTGACGGAAAACTGGACGAATTGGTGGAGCAGCTTCGTCTTGCGGACCGGGCGGAAAAGCTCAAAAGCGGAACGGGAATCGGTGTCTCCTCATGAGGCGTTCCTCCCTCGTTTCTTCCTGAAAAACTCCTTCAGCAGCGCACCACACACATCATCGAGCACCCCGCCAACCGTATGAACGCGGTGGTTTAGCCTCGTGTCATTCGTGATAGAATAGAGCGTGCCGCACGCCCCCATCTTCGGGTCGTAGCTTCCAAAAACCACAGTCGGTATTCGTGAGAGCACGATCGCGCCCGCACACATCGGACACGGCTCGAGTGTCACGTAGAGCGTACAGTCTTTGAGCCACTTGGATTCGAGGTGCGCAGCTGCAGCGGTCAAGGCAATCATCTCGGCATGGGCGGTGGGGTCGTTCATGAGTTCGACTTGATTGAACCCTTTCGCGATCACAGTCCCTTTATGGACGACAACCGCCCCGACAGGCACCTCGTTCTTAGAGAACGCCGTTCGGGCTTCTTTGAGCGCAAACTCCATCCAACGTTCGTGGGTGGTCATCGTGTTACGTGACGTAGTTATTGTTCCAGGGGGCGGGAGGGATCGGAAACATCGTCCGGTTTGTCAGTATCGACGAGGTTTCCCACGGCTGAATCCATGGTCTGATAGATGCGCAAAAGCGAGAATTCTTTCAACGTGGCGTTGATCCGCTGGGCCGCGACCTCAATCTCATCGAGTTTTTTTGTGATGTCACGGTCGTTGGTCTTCTTTTTTGCGAGCCGGGCATACCCTAAGACAATCGCGAGAGGATTATTGATCCGGTGCTTGAGCGTTGTTACGACTTCGTTGAGCGTCTGGAGCTGAGTTTCCTTAAGTTGTATCGTGTGTTGGTGGGCGAGGTTTTCTTTTTCCTTGTAATTCAGTTTCTCTTTCAGTTCAATGACTCGAACGAGCGCCCAGGCAAGGACCCACATCCAAAGGAGCGTGTCGAAGTGAGAAAGAGTCTCAGATGCACCGAGGTGTTTCTTTTTGAATGCTACGTAGAAATCGAGAGTCGAAATGAAGTAGTACCCGTAAATGAAGTACGACGCAAGAACAGCAGGGTACCGGGTGACGAAATCCATTGTGTAGGCATAGAATTTCTTCATTGGAACCACGATGCGGATTGTAAGATCGGTAGAAGCAGAAAGTGCCTTCGATGTCATTTCGTGGTTGTTAGGGATGTAGTAAGAACGAGTGCGCCGAGAGGGATTCGAACCCCCAACCCTC
>CAYYHS010000765.1:0-1693 GCA_964471785.1 uncultured Chitinophagaceae bacterium | reverse complement strand
TCCGCGATAGCACCAGTTTGATCACGGTTGAGGTTCTTTGTCAGACCACGATTATAATACGCACCCGAATAATTTGGTTTAAGCTTAATCGCCTTATCGAAATCCGAGATAGCCTTATCGAATTCCTTACGCGCGATTCGGACGGTACCACGATCATTGTAATAAACCGGATTCGCTGCATCCATAGTGATTGCTTTATCGTAGGCAGCTAATGCGCCCTCGAAGTCATTTCGGGCTAGATCTGCAACACCTTCCTGATGGTAACGCTCAGCGTCAGATTGGGCCGATCCAAGGAGTCCGTTGGCGGAAAACGCAACAATGCCCAAGGCGATCAATTTGGATGTCTTCTGGATCAAGTTCATGCGATCAGCCCGGTTTTTTGGAAGCGAGTAATTAGGCATTCACAGAACCCCGAGTAAAAAGGTTAAAAATGAAATATCCTCAGCCATGTTCAATCTCGAGTTTCAGGTTTTTCAGGAAGTCTTGAAGCTCATCAAACTCGGCCTTGTCGATTAATGGATCGTTATTGAATCCTCCTCCGGGCAACTTCATTTGCTTTAGTGTCCAAACTACCAAATGGACCACCTGATCTTCTTGCACGACCTTGAATGTTTCGATCTGCCGGTCGGCCGAACTGGCAATCGTTTCTGTGAGAAGGAATACTTGTAGCTTCGAAAGCGGGCGCGACACTACAACTAAGTTCCCAGAATCAGATTCGAGGGAGAAACCGCGTTTGGTCATTCCTTTAACAATGGCCGTTTTAATTCGGGCAACATCTGTTGTGTTGATGGTAGCCGTTGGGCTACCGTGAACAGGTGGGGCCAATTCCAGCGATTCACATGCGGACATAAGTACGCAGAATATCCACGCCAAAACGGTCCTCGCAACGTGTTTCGGATTCCGGATCTTCATGAAATTGCAATATTCAGCAGGGCTGAACGCTTAAGAGTCAAATTTCCAATGACTTTGTCATATTGGATATTCTATTTTCTAAATCATGTTAGAAGGAGCCTGTGCCGGACCATTCTGCGACAATATATATTCCACCCTTTGCCAATGTTCGAGATGGCCCGCGATGAGGCTGTAGCCGGTCCCGGTCGAATACGAAGTGACATGGATTAGCGGGTAGTCGGCGGGTTAGTGTCGGCTAATTTCAGGCGCACATCGAACTCGCGCCACGCGCAGCATTCCGCATAACATCCAGCTATGAGAAACGTGATATTGTTTATCTTATTATTTTCTACCCTCGTGATGGGAGTGCAGGCTAAAGAAAATTCTCCCGGCGTGGCTGGATATTGCATTAATAAGGCAACCGTAATCAAAGATTGGAGGTCGGCCTCATACAGTATTGCTCCAAGCTTATCAGGTGAATTGATTCCTAGCGACATACGAACATGGGATAGCTTCTGTCTTAGAATCGATGGCAATACAGTTTTTTTCGACTTCAGGACAGCGGCGACGCACAGCGAAGTTCATTTTCCGATTAAGGCCAGTGATGAAACAACCCTTTCCTTCGAATTGGTTGTGATTGGTTCGTCAGAGTCGGGACACTTCGAACGATACAAAGTATACACTTTTCAAAAACAGATTGATGGCAAACTTAAGCTCTCAGCAAAATCAGAGTTACGTAGGCGATCCTTATTTGGGTCACTGAAGCAAGAGGACACCGCAGTGTACCTTTTCGGCCAAAAAT
>CAYYHS010000764.1:0-1693 GCA_964471785.1 uncultured Chitinophagaceae bacterium | reverse complement strand
CTGGTTCCCGCTCTATTTCGATCTTGCTCAGGCAAGCATTCTCGACTCTGTGAGCGGCAATTTCTTCAACACTTTCAACAACTCGAGCGACAACCTAAGGAAACTGGGACTTCAGGTTGGTGGCAATAACGGCGTGAGCTGGCAAGGGAAGATCTATATCAAAAACGCTGCGCTGGTCAGTCAGGTTGTTGTTGCGCCGAAGCCTCCAACCGGACCGCCGGTATGGGCTCTTGCGAATTTCGACAACGCAGCAAACGGTGGCAAACAGGGGTTCTATGTTCCTTCGTGGGCAACAGGATCGGTCTCGCGTTATCTTGATACCAGCACGAGCAAACCCGGCTACGTTCTGCAGTGCAATGCAAATATCTCCCCTTCCAGGCTGAAGTTTGCGGCTGTCCGTGACAGCGTTGTCATGCAGAAGGTTGATTCTATCGTCACGAAGCTGACGTGCGCAATATATATTCCCTCCACCATGCCATACAACGGCATTGTGAAATTCTATGTCACCGGCGGACTCAACGACAGCATCGCGGTAGCGGAGACTCTCGGCGTTCAGCTTCAGCATCTTCAGTGGGCCACTCTATCCATCAATAAGCTCGACTCTCTCGCTCTGGCTGGAAAATTTGATCCTACAAAACCGTCGCGAATCGGAGTTGTTGTCTACTATCCTTCTCCCTATGACACGACGAACTGGACGGGAGCCTTTGAGTTGGATGATTTTACCGCCTATGGCATCTGGTTCGCCTCCGGTGTTCCTTCCGGCATAAAGCCGGAAAATCCCGGCGTTGTGTATCAATACCAGCTTTACAGTAACTATCCGAATCCGTTTAACCCATCGACGAGAATCAGGTATGACGTCCAGAGAGATTCCAAAGTCGAGGTGAGGGTGTTCGACATTCTCGGAAGAGAGGTTGCAACCCTTGTCAATCAGAGACAGCCGGCCGGAGCGTACGAAGTTGAGTTCAATGCCTCGTCCTTCTCCAGCGGCGTCTATTTTGTCCGGATGGATGCGGGGAGCTACGTGAAAACGATGAGGATTATGCTTCTTAAATAATTCTTGTTCAGAGGGGCCGGATCGGATTGGATCCCCCCCTCCGCATCAAGGTTGTGCCCAAGGGGAGATGCCGGATATTCCTGATCGGCTTGGAGTCTTGGTGATACAACGAGTCAGACATCTCAGAAATTGTTGCCCTGCGGGTCAACAGGTGGGTTTGCGTTTTCAAGAACGAGGTACTAAGAAATCTTTTTCCTTTTCATGAGCGGGAGTTACAATGAAATCAACCGGGAAATTCGGAGGATCCATTAACGGTCGGAAGATGATTGGCGCGGGTATTCTCTTCCTGCTTCTTGTCTTTGCAGGCAGCGCTCCTTCTCAATCACGGATTCATTACGCCGGCAGAGATATTTTTATCAGCGGGATCAACATCGCCTGGGTTAATTTTTCGGGCGACATCGGTCCGGCTGCACCGAACATGTCCCAGTTCAACACGGAGTTCCAGACCGTGCATGCCAACGGGGGAAATGTAATGCGGTTCTGGCTTCACACGAACGGCACCCAGACGCCGATTTTCAACGCAAGCGGTCGCGTTACAGGACCCGGCCCGGTGGCAATCCAGAATCTCAAACAGATTCTCGCCGCCGCCCACCAATACAATATCGGATTGATCTTGTGTCTCTGGTCCCACGACATGCT
>CAYYHS010000763.1:0-1696 GCA_964471785.1 uncultured Chitinophagaceae bacterium | reverse complement strand
CCGCTGGAGTTCATCCCGTGCTTTATACGGGACGGGAATGACAAACTGAGACACTACCGAGGATTTGGGTAGTAACTTAGTTTGGCTGGATCGAAGCCGTCCACTATCGTCATGCTGACGTTTAAAGGGACACCATGTGAACGTAAGCAAGAAGATCACAAATAGAGTTGCGATCATCAAACTGATCCACCGAATACCGATTGCTTCGTTTGACAATCCTATTTAATTATCCAATATTTGAGGAGTCACACTAACCCCGGCAGTGTCGGGGACTCCAGTGTTGGAGAGATTAGAGTAAAAGAGAAGCCCCTCTTGGCGATTGCCGGGAGGGGCTTTTGTGTTTTTTGGAGTGCGGCTGGGGAATAGTCAGGCATCGTCCTGATCAATCCTTCCGACCATTGACGATTTCTCCGCAGGCAATCATGTTCGAACGTATGTTCGCGATCGCGAAAAAAGAATTCAGGCAGGTTGCGCGCGACAAGAGGACGCTTGGCATCCTGATCCTTGTTCCCGCATTCATGATTGTCATGTTTGGCTACGCGCTGAACTTCGACGTCAAGCACACCTCCCTGGCGCTCTATGATGAAGAGAAGAGCAACGAGAGCAGAGCGTTCACGCAGGAGTTTCTTCACTCCGAATACTTCGATTTCAAATACGTCTTGAACACCAAGGAGGAGATCGACGGCCTCTTGGGAAGGGAACAATGCCGGATCGTCATTGTTATTCCAAAAGACTTCTCGCATCACCTGAAGGGGGATGAGGCGACACCGATTCAGGTAATTGTCGATGGGGCGAATTCGAACGCCGCAACGACGGCGATCGGATATGTCAGCGCCATCACGCAGGATTATTCCACCAAGATCGTGCTTCAATCCCTGAGGCGAGGGGGCAGAAGCGACGTGTCCATGCCGATCGACTACCGTCCGCGCGTATGGTACAATCCTGAACTCCGGAGTGCGAAATTCCTTGTTCCGGGTTTGATCGCGTTCATTCTGATGGTGACTGCCGTGATCTCAACATCCCTCTCGGTTGTGCGGGAAAGCGAGAAGAACACCATTGAACAGATCATTGTATCTCAAGCCAGACCAATCGAGTTTATCATTGGAAAGACGATTCCTTTCATGATCATCTCATTCGTTGCCACAATAGTAATTCTGATCGTGAGCTTTATCCTCTTCGACGTGGCGGTGAAGGGAAGCCTGCTTCTTCTTCTCGGCATCACGCTGATTTTTCTTACGGGGTGTCTGGGGTTAGGGCTCCTCATTTCAACGGTTGCCGAAACGCAGCAGGTCGCTTTCATACTCGCGGTCATTCTGACGATGCTTCCGACCTTTCTTTTGTCCGGATTTGTTTTCCCGATCAGGAACATGCCGATTGTTATTCAAGCGATTACGTACTTAATTCCGGCTCGATATTTTCTCGTGGTGCTTCGAAGTATTATCCTCAAAGGAGTCGGACTTGGGGCATTCTATTCCGATGTTCTCTTTCTTGTTGCGTTCGCCGTCATTGTCATTGCCGTCAGCGCAGCGAGGATGAAAAAGAGGAGCTGGTAGCCGCATGCGAACAATTCTTACGTTTATTCAAAAAGAATTTCAGCAGCTCCGGCGCGATCCCAAGATGCTGGGAATAAACTTCTTTGCTCCGATGTTTCAGCTCATTATTCTGGGATACGCAGCAACGCTGGATGTCCGGGATA
>CAYYHS010000762.1:0-1703 GCA_964471785.1 uncultured Chitinophagaceae bacterium | reverse complement strand
TTTTAAATAATATGAAGTAGCTCTTTTCTTCGGCGCCGTCCAACATAGGAAACAATAGGAATTCCACGGTGCAATCGAGTTTTTACGGATCTTATCCGGCTTAACACCGCACACAGAGAAGGTGATCGATGGCAAGTGTCAAATTACAGAACATCAGCAAAGAGTATGGGGATGGCATTTTCGCGGTTCGTGATATCTCCATTGATGTCAAAGATAAAGAATTCCTGGTACTTGTTGGCCCTTCAGGATGCGGCAAATCCACCACGCTGAGGATGATTGCGGGTCTGGAAAGTATATCGGCTGGGACCCTCCTAATTGATGAGAAAGTAATGAACGATGTTCCGCCCAAAGACCGCGACATAGCAATGGTATTCCAGAATTATGCGTTGTATCCTCACATGACCGTATATGAGAATATGGCATTTGGACTGAAATTGAGAAAGTATCCGAAACACGAAATTCGAGAAAGAGTACTGAGTGCTGCACAACTCCTAGATATCGAAGAGTTCCTTGATCGAAAACCCAAAGCGCTCTCGGGCGGTCAGCGACAACGTGTCGCTCTGGGTCGAGCAATAGTCCGCAATCCGAAGGTATTTCTCTTCGACGAACCATTGAGCAACCTCGACGCGAAACTACGGGTTCAGATGCGAACTGAAATATCAAAATTGCATTCGCGACTCGGCGCAACCATGATCTATGTGACACACGATCAGACGGAAGCGATGACGATGGGCGATAGAATCGTGGTTCTGAAAGACGGCAATGTATTGCAGACGGATACCACGTTGAAATTGTACAACAACCCGTTGAATAAATTCGTCGCAGGATTTATCGGAAGTCCATCCATGAATTTCATCGAGGGCGTCATCAGACGGAAAGGGGCGATGAAATTCATAGGTACCAATGCCCCCATTTCGGTGACGATACCGAAGCAAATGAAGGATAAGCTCAAATTGTATATCGATAAATCCGTTTTGATCGGAATTCGTCCCGAGGATATTAGCATCGGGAAAGCAAACGGATCACAAATGAAAGCCCTAGTAGAAGTTGTAGAACCTATGGGGAATGAAATGTTTGTCTATTTCAAAGCCGCAGGGGCTACTATTGTCGCTAGAATCAGACCCAGCAATATCTCTGCGGGCGAAGAAAAAGATCTCGCCTTCGAGCTATCGAAGGTGCATTTCTTCGATTCGATTACGGAGAAAGTGATCAGCTGAAAAGCGTGGCTCACCGTAAAGACTGAAACAAATCAGTTCTACTGCCGTTTCCAATATCGAATATTGTATTTAGAGGCCAGAGTCATACTGAGCGACGCCCTGACAGTGTGCCGCTTTACGGCATCCCGTCCCGCCACGAGCGGGACGGAATCGCTCAGCATGACTGTCAGGGCGGAGTCGAAATGTCCAATGAAAAAACAATACAAGAATATTTTTGGGAAACGAAAATAGCTTACGGACCCTTGGTACATTTCCCGGTGCCGAGTCAGATTATTTCCTTCACACATTGGCAAGATGATATCGACAAAATGTCTCTGCTGCCCGCGGTTTGGAATTCAATCATCCTCGTTATCTATTCTTGATGTAGAAGTTCACCCACGTATTCGTCATAGTCCTTCCCGCCGTAATTGTTCTAAAGATCTCTCCGTATAGCGACCTGTCTCTGAATTTCCCATCAAATGATTCGATACCTCCATTCTCCTCCAT
>CAYYHS010000761.1:0-1704 GCA_964471785.1 uncultured Chitinophagaceae bacterium | reverse complement strand
GATCCGCTATGTGTTAAGAGTTGCGTCAGGTAGCTCTTTTCAAACAAAGCTGTACCAGTGCTGCTTGTACGGCCAATCGAAGGCGGAAGATCGGCATTGCGCATTTGAGTCAGCTCCTTGGTACCACGAACTTCATCGGAGAAGACAAGCATGTCCTCAGAGTCGACATGGAACGCCCCCTCATTCTGTGGGCTCGTCTTGGAGACAACGAAAGTGCAGTTTACGCCTCTTTTTCTGTGTTTGGCCGCCAAGGCGGCAATGTCACACTCAACCACTAAATCGCCTCCAGTCACCAATATGGTGGAGCCCCGGGCTAAAGAGGTCCCGAGAACAAGATTCCTGCCCGTCCCGGCAGACGGGTCGACGGAGAGTATGCGCACAGGATATTGGCACCATGGCTCGGCATTAAAGTATGCTCTTACTACTTCACCAAGATACCCCACGACAATTATGACGTCCCTCACGCCGTTTTGGAGCAAGTATGCCACAAGGTGTGCCAAAAACGGGTCCCCGCCGACGGGTAACATAGGCTTTGGAATAGTACTTGTAAGAGGTCCTAGCCTAGTTCCATATCCAGCAGCAAGTATCACGGCCGATATGTAAGTTTGAGACATCATCTGATTGGATGCATTATGCGTCATTTGACGTGAACTAGGTGACTATTTCTCCCGGCCAATTCCCGGTCTGGCCGTCGACATCGTTGCCTCGGTAAAGGCGTTCTCCGAGGACCAACTGGCACCGTTCATGCCCATCGAGAGATAGTTCATCGACGCTACGGTATCCTAAGGCAACACTCACCCGACTCGCATCGGAGCGGTTTACGCCAGCAGTATGGAAAAGAAGGCTGTCAAAGAAAAGCACTCCGCCTTTTTGGGCTAGGACGGGTAATCCTTGACGCCGAAGATCCTCGTACCCGACATGGTCCGAAAGCCAATTGCCGCCCCTTCCGCCGCGCGGCATCTGAACGTACGGCAACAAATGAGTCCCAGGAATGACGAAAGTGGCCCCATTATCCAGAGTCGTCTCCTCGCAATAAACAATCGCCGTGATTATCGGTCGACTCCATTGTAAAGAATCCCGATGATAACCCATTCCTCCCCAGCCTTCCTTATTGTCGCCACGACGGTTCAGTGTGATGTGGTTATGCCTCAGGCGATGAAACTCGATATTGGGACCGAGTAAAGAACCGAGTGGTTCCAACAATACCGGATGTCTGATAAGCTCTTGAAACACCGGAGCGCGATCCCATAACTGATCAAGCCGTACGACCTGGCCAGCTTGGGTCCGATAGGGTTTTACCTTTGCCGTCACATGGTCAAGCGCGACATCTTTTACGGCCGCCACTAGGGGCTCTGGAATAGTCTCCTGAAGAAGGAAGTAGCCCGTTTGCCGAAAGAAATTGACCTGATTTTCTGTTAACTTCATACTTGATTCACATTTATTGGTTACGGTTCACTATTTGTTCGAGATGGCACTGATCGAGTTTTATCCTGCACGAGCCGCTAAGTACTCGGCTTCCGAAACATCCTTTGCGAAGCAGAATTCGCCAAAACCGATTGGCAGCACTTCCCGTAGTTCTCCATTGCGGATGTCTCGTATTGCATTGATTGAGCGCCAGACTCTATCGCTGATCTCCTCAGGGAACTCGGTCGGCAGAACATTTTGTTTTAGACATTTAATGATTCGCTCTGCGATTGCATTGTT
>CAYYHS010000760.1:0-1704 GCA_964471785.1 uncultured Chitinophagaceae bacterium | reverse complement strand
CAAAGGGCCGGCGCGTGTTTCAGCAGACCGGCGATGTAATGAAGCGCCATGTCGCTGAGGTTGGCATAACCGTTACCGAAAAATAACGGCTTGCCCGCTTTCCAGAGACTTTGGTGTACGTGCATCCCCGAGCCGTTGTCGCCAAAGATTGGCTTGGGCATATACGTCACTGTCTTGTTGTGCTTCCGCGCCGTGTTCTTGATGATGTACTTAAACAACAGCAGTCCGTCAGCGGCGTTGAGGAGAGGTGCGTACCGCAGATCGATTTCAGATTGTCCGGCAGTGGCAACTTCGTGATGCTGTGCTTCGACGTGCAAACCTGCTGCGATGAGGTTCTGCGTCATCTCGTTGCGCAGGTTCATGATCGAATCAGACGGCGGAACCGGGAAATATCCTTCCTTATGGCGAATCTTGTAGCCCAGGTTTGGACTCTCTTCGCGACCGGTGTTCCATTTTCCTTCCACTGAATCGAGAAAGAAGTAGCTCGAGAATTCGTTCGAATCGTACCGCACATCGTCGAGGATAAAGAACTCTGCCTCGGGTCCGAAGTATGCCGTGTCCGCAATGCCTGTCTGCTTAAGGTATGCTTCGGCTTTCTGGGCAATGTTCCGCGGGTCGCGATCGTATTTTTGCTTGGTCGGCGGATCAAAGATATCGCAGATCAAGCTCAATGTCGGGATGTCACAGAACGGGTCCATGATCACAGTCTTCGGATCCGGAATGATGAGCATATCGCTTTCGTGAATATGTTTCCATCCGCGGATACTGGATCCGTCAAATCCCAGACCGCTCTCGAACACATCTTCCGTCAGCTCGCTGACCGGCACGGTAAAGTGCTGCCACTGTCCCGGGAAATCAACGAACTTGAAATCCACCATCTTCACCCCATTGTCTTTGATTACCTTAAAGACGTTATCTACCGCGCTTCCTCCATTTTTTTTCGCCATACGATCCTCTTAGTTTTTAAGTGAACAGAATGAGTGCGAATAGTTCTATTTGGTTTTATGCACTTTTACCTTGGTCGTTTCTTTAGATGTGGAGAGCACCATGCTTGTGGCGGTTTTCGACACGCCGAGCCACGATTGTACCTTACCCAGGAGCTTCTCCAGGCTCTCCGTGTTCTCCGTCCTCACCTTGATGAGGTGTGTGCCTTCCCCCGTGATCCCGTGGCACTCCAGGATGTCGTCTGTGGCATTCACATGCTCGACGAATGCTGCAAAATGTTTGGATGAATCGATCGTAACAAGAACGAACGCCGTGATATCTTTCCCGAGGAGCTTGCTGTTCAACTTCGCATGATACCCTGTGATGATGTTTGCTTCCTCGAGTTTCCTGAGCCGTTCGCTGGCCGCCGGCAGTGAAAGGCCTACAAGCTCCGCCAACTCGTTCCGTCTCGTCCGTCCCTCCTTTTGCAACAATTCTAAGATCGTAACATCAATATCGTCTAGGACCATTGTCTGTAGTAGTCGTTATAGTGCGTCTGAAAGCCGTTTTATGCTTACTTATTAAACTAATTCCAAAAAATACTTGACAAATATAAGGTACGTTTTGAACTTTGTCAAGCCCTTTTTGAGAGAAATTATTTCAAAATGCTAGTGTTTGTCGGGGGAAGCGAGTTTCAACCACAACCGCGACTCGATCCATCCAATTCCTCACTAGTAGGCCGGGACGCCCGGATGCGCGCGCGATAGCAAGAGAATTGCT
>CAYYHS010000759.1:0-1708 GCA_964471785.1 uncultured Chitinophagaceae bacterium | reverse complement strand
TGTTGACCAAACTGGAAAATGTTCCGAATGTGATGGAAGCGCATCGCGTGAGCGGATAAAGCCATTCACATGAGTGAGATGATGAACTAGTACATGACTAAGTTGAATATTGTATGTAGATTATACTTGGTGAATGACTACAAAATATCATATTCACCTATCCAAGGAAGATCGCCAAGAACTAGAAACGCTGATCCGAAGCGGTGCATCATCCGCTCGCACGCAAACCCGGGCTCGAATTTTGCTATTGACAGATGAGAATCAGAAGAAGAAAAAAAGAGCGGAAGAAATCGCGTCGGTTTTGATGTGCTCATTGCCGACCATCACCAATATTCGCAGGAAGTTTGTAGAAGGTGGGTTAGCGAATGCACTGTATGATCAAGCGCGTCCCGGAGCCATCCCCAAGATCACCGGCGAGGTCGAGGCGCAATTAACGATGTTGGCTTGTAGTGCACCGCCGGAAGGAAGGTCACGCTGGACGTTGCAACTGCTGGCCGATAAACTGGTTGAATTGAAATTAGTAGACAGCATCAGTGATGTGGCGGTTATGCACCGGCTAAAAAAAATGAACTTAAGCCTTGGCTCGTAAAATCCTGGGTGATTGCGAAACCTTCGGCGCAGTTCGTGGCAAAGATGGAAGATGTGTTGGCGGTGTACGAACGTCCGTACGACTCCCAACGGCCTCTCGTATGCGTAGATGAAGTCAGCAAAAGCTTGCACGATACACCGCATGGCGCATTGCCCCCTCAGGCAGGACAACCGCTGCGCCAAGACTATGAATATACCCGAAATGGAACAGCCAATATTTTTATGGCTGTTGAACCGTTGATCGGCCAACGAAAAACTTTCGTAACGGACCAGCGTACTAAGCAGGACTTCGCAGAGTTATTGCGTTACCTGTCTGATGATGAGCATCCGAACGCAGACCAGATTGTGTTGGTCACGGATAATCTCAATACGCATTCTCCTGCCTGTCTGTATGAAAGGTTTGAACCTGCCGAAGCTAGACGCTTGGCGCAACGATTTGAATGGCATTACACACCCGAGCAAAGTGGTTTGTAGTGTGACCATGGCTCTTGGCTGAACATGGCCGAAATTGAATTGAGTATACTCAGTCGTCAGTGCACCCATCGAAGGATTGCCAACAAGAAAGCTCTCGCATCCGAAGTGTCTGCTTGGCAGAAAGAGAGTAATCATGTAAATGTGCAGATCAATTGGCAATTCAAGCCTGATCATGCTCGCATTAAACTTAAACGACTTTATCCTGTCGCTGTTGTAAAAACTTCAAGTTAGTGGAGTACTAGTTCTGGATTCGGACTGCTGTTGATTGGGGATTGAAACGAAGTCGATTTCCTTTATACCCACAATACGCCCGTCAAAATGAAAGTGATCTTCAATAGGATAATTACCATACTCTGCGACTATAAATCGTACTGTGACAATGTCGCCTGGATTCAATAAAACGGGAGTTACGGTTGCTTGGTTTGCCGCGGATTTGTTTATAGTAAGATCGATATTCGATGGTTGCGAATTTACCACAGATACGCTTATTATCTGATCCTGTGGTTCAAATGAAAACAATAGAGGGCGACTATAATCACTTGCAACGATTGGTTGATTACCCGTATTCTTAATCTTTATCTGGAGTAATTCGGGGTTACTTATTGATAGCCCATTATACAGAATTTGGATAGTGCCCGAAGCCTCA
>CAYYHS010000758.1:0-1718 GCA_964471785.1 uncultured Chitinophagaceae bacterium | reverse complement strand
CATCGACCCGACCCTGTTTTGACTTAGAGGGAGGTTGTGTTTCTCGATGATTGATTGGAGACCCCGCTCAAGTTTCGCAGACAGCCTCTCGAGTTGTTTATAGATCGATTTCTTCCGCGAAAGCAATTTCAGCATTTCGATGCCTGCCGCCATCGCTAAAGGATTTCCCGAAAGTGTTCCTGCCTGATACATTGGCCCCGATGGCGACACGAGGCTCATGATCTCTCTCTTCCCGCCGTAGGCCCCGACCGGAAGTCCACCGCCGATAATTTTTCCGAGCGTTGTCAGGTCCGGCGTAATTGAATACAGTTCTTGCGCTCCGCCAAGTGACAAACGAAATCCCGTCATCACCTCGTCGAGGATGTAGACAATCCCATGCTTCGTGCAGAGCGAGCGGAGTCCTTCGAGGAATCCTTTCTGTGGCGGCACGCAGCCCATGTTGCCGACAACTGGTTCCACAATAAGGGCGGCGATTTGTCCCGGATTCGCCTCTATGATCTGTTGGACCGAACCGAGATCGTTGTAACGTGCTGTGAGTGTTGCACTTCCGATCGCCGTTGGAACGCCAGGGCTGTCCGGCACTCCGAGCGTCATCGCACCCGATCCTGCCTTGATAAGAAAGGAGTCGGCATGACCATGATAACAGCCTTCAAACTTAAGGATCTTGTCTCTTCCGGTGAAGGCGCGGGCCAATCGGACGGCGCTCATTGTCGCTTCCGTGCCTGAGTTTACCATACGCACCATCTCGATCGAAGGCATGATATCGGAAATAAGCTCCGCCATTTCAACCTCGCGTCTCGTTGCTGCGCCGAAGCTTGTTCCATCCTTTGCGGCTTTCGTTATCGCATCAATAATTTTTGGATGAGCGTGTCCCAAAATCATGGGGCCCCACGAACCAACATAATCGATATAAGAGTTGCCGTCCTCATCCCAGAGCTTGGCCCCCTTGGCTTTTTTGATGAAGACCGGCGACTTGCCCACCGACTTAAATGCGCGTACGGGGGAGTTGACGCCGCCGGGGATGAGGCGCTGGGCTTTGGCGAACAGCTTGTCGGATTTTACAGTTTTCATACTTGTTCTTCTTTCTTCGGTCAGACATATTCCGGAGGAATGGCTTCGCCAAATGTCTGACCTGCGAACTAATTGGATATTTGAAAATGATTTACAGCAAATGGTTCTGCACGTACCAATCGTACGTCTTTTTCACGGCCTCGCGGAACGGCGTGATGGTATAACCGAGTTCTCGTTGAGCTTTTTCAGAACTATACCAGTTCCTGAGTCCTGCGCCCGAGATCATTTCCGAAGTAATCAACAGCTCTCTACCGAGAATCCTGCCGGCCACATCGAACGATCTTGCGGCGAGGCGCAAGAGGGGGACCGGCATTCGGATTCTAGGAACGATTCCCCCGACAATTTCAGCAGTAATCTGAAATATTTCTTTGTGGGTTAAATTGTCCCCGCCAAGGATGTACTTTTCGCCCTTCCGACCGCGCAGCGCGGCAGCGATATGTCCCCTGACGACATCGTCCACAAATACGATGTTGGCTCCCCCTTTGATATAAAAAAGTGCCTGATGTTTGGCGACCGACTTTATGATCTTGCCGCCGTTGAAATGAATGTCCCCAGGTCCGATGACAAGAGCGGGATTCACCATAACGGCATCGAGGCCCTGACCAAGTCCTTTTTCAACCTCTTTCTCTGCCAGATGTTTTGAATTC
>CAYYHS010000757.1:0-1720 GCA_964471785.1 uncultured Chitinophagaceae bacterium | reverse complement strand
CAGTGAGCGCCGAAGGCGCCATCACGCCACAGGCGTGACTTGAGCGACTGGTTAGCCCGCAAGCACATGCGTGAGAACGATTTTCATCTATACTGTATTCGCATACCAAATACAAATCTTACTTAACTTGATGTTTCTGAATTATGCAGCTCGTCCCGTAGTGCACTCCGCTACCTCTGCGCGGGATTGTTAATTCTGGGATTTGTCGGCTTTTCGTTCCCATCAATCCCAAACGCCAGCTCTAGATTTAGATCTTCAATGAAGAATCGATCCTTCCCTGTCGGCAGTAAACTGAATTTGTAAAAGTAATGGGGACCCTCCACAATGAGTCCATCGCTTGTTTCCGAAATGGTCAATGTGGTGTCTCCGATACAATATCTTCCGACATAGCGATGCTTCTCTTCCGGGCTTAGTCCGACCGTTCGTACTGCCGCGCATTCTTCAAGCGGAACAAATTCAGGATTCGAGCTCGCATTTTCCGTTCGTGATACAACAACGAGACGAGCAATAAGAGAATCCACGTCACGAATATACTGGCCGCGATAAGTGTCGACATTGGCAACGATGACTATTTCACTGGAGGGAATTACACAGATTCGTTGGCCATTGACTCCCGAGGCAAAATACATTCTTAACCCTTCGAAGTCCTCGGCGATCCACCAAAGATACCCGTACGAAATACCGGGCGTCGTTGTCGCACAATGTGATGTGGTTGATTGTTCAATCCATCTTTGTGGGATAATCTGTTCTCCTTCCCATCGGCCGTTTTGAAGGAAGAGCTCCCCAAACCTCGCTCCATCCCGCGCCGACATCTTGAACACATAACCTGGATGGGAGGCATGGAGGGTGTCAAAATCATACACGCCGTCCATAAGGCGGAAATCTTCCATATGCAACGGATCTGCGATATTTTCTTTGAATGCTTCAAAGATATCTTTGTTCGTTTTCTTCCGGAAGATTGTTCCAAGGACATTGAAATCCCAATTATTGTAGTACCAGAACGTTCCGTGCGGGTGACTACCTCGAGGTGGCCGCGACTTCGCCATACTGGCGGTTTCCTGTCCGGAAGGCAAATATATTCCCGAGCGAGCGGTTAGAAGATCTCTTACCTGGGCATCCTTTTCGTTTGAAGTGAGTGGGGTTATATCTGTAATGTCCAAACTGCCGATTGTTGCCACAGTATCGATCATTCCTTTGTCAATATAGATGCCGTACAATGCACTGAGAAAACTCTTTCTCATCGAATGACATTTGATGCGTCTGCAATAGTCGCCGTAGGTGTACACGATCTTCCCTTTGTGGAGAAGCACAATAGAATTTGCATTCGAGTTCCTACAGACTTTATCCAATTGCTCTGATGACCAACCCGCCTGTTCCGGAGTTTTAAATCTCATCCAATGCTCACCTGGGTTCTGAGCAGAAGCAATTGCCCCGAAGAAGAAGATGAGAGAGAAAAAGAAATGTTTCATAGCGTTAAGTCATCCTCTCGACTAGATTCTAGTTACCAGGCTTGTACGCCCGACTTACGAACTACCTCGAACATATGTCGTCTTCTTTTGCGATAACAGCTGCGACCATAGGAGCCGTTGAGCCTGGTGATATAATAGTTAGACTCTAGAATTTGTAAATGCTATCTGATGATTTGTCATTGCCGTTTCTTGCGGGCTAACGGACCGGAGCTCCCGCTAAAGAGCAGCGGGACAAGTAAGCTGCGGCGGCG
>CAYYHS010000756.1:0-1725 GCA_964471785.1 uncultured Chitinophagaceae bacterium | reverse complement strand
ACGGCTTTGATTTCAGCTATGATTCGACCTCAGATCAGAACAGTCCACTCTCCGATACTTTGCGGTTCACATTGCTCATTCTTTGGGGCGGTACGAATTAGTCTCGATACAAGGTCGTCGATCGTTTCATAACTTAATGTACGGACTATTTCATGATTGGGAAGTATTCCCTCGCCGCTCTCTGTCTTCTTATCGTCTCTGAAGATGGATTCGCCCAGAAGCTGAATCACCCTCTTCGTGCGGGAAGCAATGTGTCGTTTGTTCGCGCCGCCTCACCGAAGAAGTCTCGCGCAACGGTCAGGCTTCTCGCCATCATGGTGCAGTATCAGACCGATAAAGACGCCCTCACGTCTGGTAACGGGCAATTTGATCTGTCAACCGCTCCTCAGCGAATCATCGACGCGCCTCCGAGAGACTCTGCTTACTTTGCAGACCACCTTCTCTTCGCAAAAAACTACTTCCAGAAATCCTCCAGAGGAAGTCTCAACATTTCCGCGACGGTGTTGGGCACCGTCCTGACCCTCTCGAAACAAATGAAGCAGTACGCCCCGGTGAATTCAAATGCTCCGCTGGGGGGATTGATCGCCGAGGCGTGGAGTCTCGCAGATTCTGCATACCCGGCTTTTCCTTTCGACCAGTACGACCTTTTTGTTATTTTCCACGCGGGATCGGGGAAGGACATCGACCTGAAGGGATCGCTTGGGTTTGACCCTACGCCGTACGATATTCCTTCTCTTTATTTTAGTTTGCAGGGCCTTCAAGATATTTTCGGACCAACGTACGCCGGAGTTCCGCTGAAAAATCATCCGGGCTTTAGTATACAGAATACGGCGCTTCTTCCGGAGACTGAGAATCGTACGCTCCCGGCGGCAACGGGAGGCGACTTTCTTTACCAACTGGGAATTAATGGGCTCGTTGTGGCCAATGTCGGCAGTTACCTCGGGCTTCCGGATTTATTTAATACGAGTACTGGCAGCACCGCCATTGGACGTTTCGGCCTGATGGATGGGCAGTCGATCTTTAGTTTTTTTGGATTGTTTCCGCCTGAACCATCGGCATGGGAAAGGATTTTTCTCGGATGGACCTCGCCGATCGCAGTCCCTTCCGGAAGTTCGAACCTTCGACTCCCGGCCATCTCTCTTTACCCTGCGGGAGACACTGTCTATAGAGTTCCGATCAGTGCGAAAGAATATTTCTTGGTCGAGAACCGGAACCGGGACGTAAACAAAGATGGTGAAACGCTTACGATTCATTGGAACGGACAACAGTTTCAAAAGACCTACGCGCAGGACGATGATCATTTTAACGCATTCAATGTCGATTCCATTTACGGCAATGTCATTGATGTCGATGAGCTGGATTGGAGTTTGCCCGGAGCGCAGGGCTATTACGGCGGAGCGTTGATCTGGCACATCGATGAAGAGGTTATCGAAAAGAATTTTGCTGCGAACAGGATCAATGCCGATTCAACACATCGCGGAGTTGATCTTGAAGAGGCGGACGGCTCTCAGGATATCGGTCAGACGTACGGTCTGCTCGATGCCGGAAGCGGAAGTGAAGATGGATCGCCGCTCGATTTCTGGTTCTCAAAGAATATTTCCCCGGTCTATAAAAACGCGTTCAACGAATCGACAAACCCCAATTCGTTGAGCAATTCGCTGTCGCGATCTAACGTTGCGCTGGACCAGTTTAGCGATGCCGGCGCTGTCATGACACTGCATGCGT
>CAYYHS010000755.1:0-1726 GCA_964471785.1 uncultured Chitinophagaceae bacterium | reverse complement strand
TCAAACCACAAGGCTAGTTTCAATCCAAACGTCGTCGGCTCTGCATGGATGCCGTGTGAGCGCCCGATCATCACAGTCTTTTTGAACTCTTTGGCGCGCCGGGCAAGAATGTCCCTCAACTCTTCGAGATCTTTCCGAAGCAATTCCCCCGACTGTTTCATCTGTACTGCTAAGGCTGTGTCGAGCACATCAGACGAGGTCATCCCCAGGTGGATAAATCGTGCTTCTGGTCCGACGTATTCCCCGACGTTTGTAAGAAAGGCAATAACGTCATGCTTCACTTCCAGCTCAATCGCGTCGATGCGAGCAACATCAAACTTGGCTTTCTCTCGAATCACTTTCACTGCCTCCTGCGGGATTACGCCGAGTTCAGCCTGAGCCTCGCACGCCAAGATTTCAATCGACAGCCAGATGGCGAATTTGTTTTTGTCTTCCCAGATTCCGCCCATAACCGGCCGGGTATATCGAGTTATCACGAGAGGTCCTGAAATTAAGTTCGTTTTTCGAGGGTCAGATTCGCGCTAAACGTCTTTTTGTCGCGATACACTTTTAGATTCAGAATGTCCCCGGCACGCGCTTCGTTGATGATGGCAATGATGGTCTCTTCGTTCTGGATCTTCTCCCCGTTGATTTCCAAGATAATGTCGCCGACTTTCAGGGCAGCCTTCTCAGCGGGGCTGTTCTTCTTTATATCGCTGATGATAACGCCTTCAGCCGTCTTCAGCCCGAAGTACTTCGCAATCCGCTGGTCGACGATATTCACTTCCATTCCCGTCCAGAAATTGCGCTCTACTTTTCCTTTCTTCTCAAGTTCATCGACAATTTCCTTCACTCGGTTTATAGGAATCGCGAATCCATACCCGATGTACGCCTGGCTAACGCCGGCCGTGTAGATCAACGTGTTCATCCCAATGACTTCGCCCGCACTATTAACGAGGGGGCCGCCACTATTGCCAGCGTTGATCACTGCATCTGTCTGGATGAGCCCGCGATAGGACCGATTTTCGTCAACACTCAGGTTCATCCCTTTGGCGCTCACTACCCCGACGGTCACGATCGGTTTGTCAATGTTCTCGAAGAGACCAAACGGGTTGCCGAAGGCTATTGCCCATTCCCCGATCATGACATTGTCGGAATTTCCCAATTTCACGGAGGGAAAGTTTTTTCCTTTGATTCTTAGAAGCGCCACATCGGAGATCATATCTGTTCCCACTAGTTCTGCCGGATATTTCTCCCCGTTCGTCATCGTCACGATGATTTCTTTGGCGTTCCCTGCCACGTGATCGTTCGTGAGTATGTATCCTTCCGGAGAGATGATAAATCCCGAGCCCAATCCTTTCACTTCTTGCTTCAGACTTCGATTGCCAAAAAACTGGCGGAAGAACGGATCGTCTCCGAAAAAATTTGAAAACGGATCCTGGTATTCCCGAACTTCAGTGACCGTTATACCGACGATCGCTGGACTAACAGCTTCAACCGTAGTGGTGATCGCGTTTCTCCGCGAATTAGAGATATCATCCCCCGCGCTCTTTTGCTGTTCGGAGGACGTGAAGACAGCGGCAAGTTGGCCTGAGCCAGCATCGATTACGTTTGAAGCAATGCATTTCGGTGATGCTGCATTGATAAGAACATCACCAATGAGAATACAGATGATACTAACAAGAACAGGTCTACGTAGCATTTTAACCCCGATCATTTGGGCGAAAGGACTCAATCTCTGCAGCGA
>CAYYHS010000754.1:0-1735 GCA_964471785.1 uncultured Chitinophagaceae bacterium | reverse complement strand
TAACTTAATTCCGGTTATTCATCCAAAAGACCCCACTACTATAAAGCAGCAACAATTGATTCTGCTTATGGTATTCCATACTTTGCTGGCATGGCTGAACAACTCATCTCTCCGGCTACTCCGACTTTGAGGTCGTTTTTCTCAGAGGCTCTCGCGTCACTGCCGTTACGGCATCTGAATCCTGGGGAATGCCAATCTTCGGCGGGGAAATTGTGCCCCCTCTGCGCCGCACGTAAAACAGACTATCTTCATGAACTTGGCGAAAAAAATACAGCTCTCCAAATGTTCTGGAAAGCCGCCGGGCTCGGCGTCCCCCTCGAACCAATAGTCGCGTCGCCGTTTGGACGAAACTACAGAGTGGTCACAAAAAGGAAGGTTTTCGTTACATCGGGAAAGGCGCAACTGGGCTTGATCGGTATTGACGAAGATGGAGCCGGATTGACTCCCGTTGCGGTGGATCGATGTGTTATCGAACCAGAAGGGCATGCGAAAATCTATCGACTGGTTCAAACTCAACTGGAAAAGAGAGAGTTCGAGGACTTCGGCGAGCTCATGAACTACGTCGTGATCAAGGGGAACTATGAGGAGTATACGGTAATCTTGAATCTCGCGGCATTTACTCCGGCAATCCGGCAGCATGTCAATCGGCTTTCCAAACAACTTACAAAAGAAATCAAAAGTATCATCGGAATCTTCATCATCGTCGATGAACGCCGGTCCAACTACTACCTGCCTCAGAGGCAGGAAGGGCACAAGCTTCAGTATCAAAAAATTTTCGGTAAAGGGGAGATCTTTCAGGAGATCGCGGGCAAGAAGTTCTTATTTTCGCCTTTATCATTCTCGCAGACGAACCTTTCGATGATGGAGGTCTTTGTCGCGACGATGAAGGCCTTGCTGAATTTGGATTCAACCGATCACCTCCTTGACCTCTATTCCGGGTACGGTATCTTCTCGCTGGGCCTTGCCGGTACGGTGCGGAAGGCAACCGGAATCGAGATCTCACATGACGCTGTCCACGATGCGGCAGCGAACGCCCGACGACAATCTGCGACCAACTGTTCATACATCTCGAGTGACATCAATGCGGATAGTCTGGAGCGAATCTTCTCTTCACAGCGGGGGATTACTGCGGTTATCCTCGACCCGCCGCGCAACGGGACAAAACCCGACGTCATCGAGATCATCGCGGCAAAAAATGTCCGTCGAGCGCTTCACATTTTCTGCAACATTGAACTTTTACCCGCCGAAATAAAGCGATGGACGGAGAGCGGATACAGCATTGCAAAGACCATCCCGTTTGACATGTTCCCTGGAACCAGCGAGGTGGAGGTGATGGTATTATTGAGGAGGGCTTGATACAATAGCTCAGATCTAACGTCCCCGGATCATTGATCTCCGGAGATTGTCTGTTACTCTTATGAATCCCCTGCTGGAGCCTTTTCCAATAATAAATATTGTGTTTGGAGGCCAGAGTCACACTGAGCGACGCCCTGACAGTGTGCCGCTTTACGGCATCCCGTACAGCGGGACTTCGACTCGTCCTATAGAACAGGACTCGCTCAGCATGACTGTCAGGGCGGAGTCGAAGTGTCCAATGAGAAAACAATACAAGAATATTTTTGGGAAACGGCACTAAAGCCTTTTCATTTTCTTCTTCCCCACGGTTTCACGATATCAACAACCAGCTTCCATTCATCGTACCGTTTCCACACTCGAATATAGGTACTCGTATCAG
>CAYYHS010000753.1:0-1736 GCA_964471785.1 uncultured Chitinophagaceae bacterium | reverse complement strand
AGCAGAATCCAATAGCCCTTACCCGGCGCCTTCAACGACTGCGTCAAGTCAATGTCCGTCTCTGTGTAAGAAAGTTTGTAGTCTTCAGTCATAAGTTATAGGGTGAAGCATTGCGAATCCCAACAATCAGATGTTTCAAAATTCTATCCTTCAACTATTTCTTCCATTCTTAATTCTTAATTCCTAATTCATAATTATCTTTTAATCGCCTTCAAATACGTCACCGCTGGACGCGTATTCAACTCCTCGAGCACTTTATAATCTCTCTGGTCTTCTTCAGCGATGAGTTTAGAAACTGAGCTATGAACATCCTTCAGGTCGCCGAAAGTGATAGCCTCAGCGGGACAGGTTTGAGCACATGCCGGAATAATTTCTCCGTCACGAACCGTGCGCCGTTCGTTCCTGGCGGTGTTCTTTCCGTCGCTGATGCGCTGGACGCAGAACGTACACTTTTCCATCACGCCTTTTGAGCGAACGGTAACATCCGGATTCAGCTGCCAGTTAAGAGGCTCGACCCATTGCGCCTCAAACCAATTGAACCGTCGTACTTTATACGGACAATTATTTGCACAGTACCGAGTGCCGATGCAGCGGTTGTAGACTTGTCCGTTGAGGCCTTCTTCAGTATGGTATGCTGCGTAGACAGGGCACACTGTCTCGCATGGGGCGTTATCGCATTGCTGGCATAACATCGGCGCAAAATCAGCGTGCGGCGTTTCGTTGTGCTCGTCGAAGTACCGTTCGATACGGATCCATGCCATTTCCCGTCCGACCGCCACTTCCTCTTTGCCAACGACCGGGATATTATTTTCGGCGTAGCACGCCGTTACACATGCGCTACAGCCAGTGCATTTGTCGACATCGATCGTCATTCCCCAACGATGATTTGGGTGTTCATGGTCGGCATACATCGAGGGTGCTTCTTCTTTATGTTGACCTTCTGACACCGGTGTGTGAGTTTCCACCAATGCGGCAAGAGGAACACTCTGCACTATTCCCCTGTCATGTTGAGTGTCGCTCCCCGAAACAGTAGCTAAAACGAGCCGGTCGGATTTCTTCAGCAGCTCGACCTTCATGCCCACCCATTCAAGTCCGCCGGTTCTCTCGGACGGCTTTGGGTCCAGCAAGTCGATCGGATTGTTTCCGACGTTATTGGCATACCTTCCGTAGGATGTGTGTCCTTGGCCGATTGGAATCGCGACAATGCCCAGCTTCACTGCCGTCGAGACTTGAGCCGGAAGGTCAAACTGTGCATAGGGAGACGATACCTGAATTGCGTCACCTGTTGTGATCCCGGCGGCCGCGGCGTCTTGTGGATGAATTTCAACCCACGAGTCCCATACATTCATCATCATCGGGTCTGGAAGCTCTTGAAGCCAGGGCCGGTTTGCTCCTCGTCCATCGTAGTGGCTGAGCGAAGGATAGACAACGAGCGCAAAATTCTTTCCTTGCTCGTAGTCGACTTTTTTCATCCGGGAGAAGATCGCTCCGCTGAATGTTGCTGCGAGCCTTGGCATTTGGGTTTTGGCTTTTGGCAAGTTCCAAGATCCACCTCGCGCCAAACTTTCGATCCAGAAAACCTCAAAGTCAGCTTTATCACCTGAATTCTTTTGAATTGCCTTCCATCGCTCGCGGACATAATCGTACATCGTTGCTGCACTGAATTCTTGTGACTTGCTCAGTATTTTTCCGGTCTCGAGAAGAACATCGCCAAACATTTTTGTTTTGAACACCGG
>CAYYHS010000752.1:0-1738 GCA_964471785.1 uncultured Chitinophagaceae bacterium | reverse complement strand
CGTACGTCGGGTAACACGTGATGCCAATTTTCATTTGTTCGATCCTTTCAGAATAGAAGGTACTACCTAATCCGTAGAATTACAAGGAGCGAAGGCGGATGGTTGACTTGTCTTTTTCTCGACGAGAAGAGTCCAAAATCGCAGCACGATAGCACACTTTGCTTGCCAATGGCATCACTTCGAGAGAATTACTTCTCGCCACCGCAAAGTCTGCGCAAAGGAGAGGGTTTTTGTTCTCGTTCCCAAACTCCGTTTGGGAACGAATGACCAGGGTTTCTGCTTTACTCTGTTCCCAATCAGAGATTGAGAACGAGATGAAATGACCTTTAGCTGAAAGTAGCCCACAGTCCGTTGATGCATCTCATTGCAACCGAGTTATGATTTTGCTACTTTGAGACCAGTTTCAACTTGCCAACAGGAGGAAAAATGAAGACTGTCACCATGATGTTATCAATCTTGCTTACGTTGACGATGGCGCTCTCGCAATCGAAAAAAGAAGCGAAGAAAACATCCGCCGATGTAGTGCCCGCACCGAAGAGCTATGATGGAAAAATCTGGGTCGTGACGTACAGCGATTTTTCATATGTCGCTCAGGCGGAAGACGAAAGTCAAAAAGGAACAAATTCGTTCGCATTCCGCCGTATTTATCTTGGATACGATCAGACCATTTCGGATCAATTTTCTGCGCAAATTCTTCTTGAGGCGGACAATGCCGACACCTCACTTACCGGGACGATGGACTTCTACGTGAAACACGCATACCTCGAATGGAAGGAGCTTGTTCCCTCCTCCAGCGTCTTCTTTGGCCTCTCCCAGACCCCCTCGATGCTCTTGTCAGAAAAATTATGGGGCTACCGATCGCTGGAAAAGGTGATTCTTGACCGGAATGGATTAGTCCAGACAAGCGATATGGGTGTTGGATTGAAGGGACAATTTGTTTCGGATGGAACTGTCGGGTACGCGCTGATGGTTGGGAACGGCCAGGGGGTCAGGATGGAGAATGACAAACTGAAGAGGCTTTATGGAGAGTTCTATTTTCAGCCGATGAAGGGTGGAGTCGTTGAGTTGTACACCGACTTTGAGAACGGAGCGAATGCCGAGTCTAAGTTGACGGGCAAAGGACTTCTCGGATACCAATCGACGGCGGCATCCATCGGGGCGGAAGGATTCTATCGGACCGTTAAGAACGGCGCGTCCGCAGTTTCGGGCACGGACTCGAATATTGTTGGAGTGTCCGCGTACACATCTTTTCATTTCGCAGAGTCAATACGCGGAGTGCTTCGAGCCGACTTCTACGATGCCAACTACTCTGTGACAACTTCCGGCCTTCGGGAAATCTTCGGCATCGCGGGCATTGACTACGCGCCGGCCAAAGACGTGGATGTCATTCCGAACGTGCTCTATACACACTGGCTGTATAAGAACAAGCAGTCCGGAGACCCGGCTTTGAAGGACGATATCACAGTTCGGCTCACTGTCGCCTACGCCTTCTCCGCACGCGTTCCATGAAAGACCAGTATCAATCTGTAAAGTCTGCACATTCGAATACGCTGAAAGTCGAAGGCTCAAGGTTTATCGGAGAAGTGTTCTGCCTGTTTTACGTGGAAAAAGACTGGTTGTTCCCTCGCTGTGAATTTGTGTCGGGAGGCGGATTCTTATGAAATCAGAATTGGAAAAATTAAAAAAGGAACTCCTGAATTGGAGCGATTACCACACCGACATTGAGATACTTGAGATG
>CAYYHS010000751.1:0-1742 GCA_964471785.1 uncultured Chitinophagaceae bacterium | reverse complement strand
GAAGAATCCGCATACCTTCATGCCGTAATCATACCTGACTTTCCGCGTTTCATACAACTCGACGACTATTCGTTTGATGCAAAGTCCGTCTACACAATCCTCCGCTATTATAACAAGTGCTGCACTCACCAATCCGCTGAGCGAGAACTTCACACGACCTTTTGGGGAACTGCGAGACGAGAGATTAAGCCCATGCTAAAGCACCATGGACTGAGGTATCGAATGATTAGTGACCTGAAGAGTGCTATCAATCATGGATATCCGGCGCTTGTGTCAACGCACGACCGCTGGGATTATTCCGTGGTTTACGGCCACTCTTCATCAGCCTTTTTCGTGATGAATCCAAACATTGGAGCGATGGGAAGCTTGAGATGTGCAGTTAGTAAGAAGGAGTTCAGGAAAGTTTGGGATCAACGGGGAATTTGAGTGCGTTCTTCTCGAACAAAACGTTGCAATCAAGAGCGCCCCAGCAGCTATTGCCAAAAGCGATAATTGCCGGCAAACCGCAATCGGAACTCGAGAGGGTGCTTTGATTGATTGTTTTACTTCGTGAGCGACGGGGAAACGTTAAGAAAAGAATGTTGACAAAGTCCGTTAAGCTTTCTGTATAGAACCAAATAATAATCGACTAGACAATTGGTAACCAATCGTCGAAAAAGTGGCTCTGAGCAAGTAAGTATTCTTTGTTTTTGGATCGCTTTGCAAGATGCAGGGAGTTCAAGTCTCCCCTCGGGCACAGAGAATCCAAATTAGTTACAGATCAAACCTGCAACACGCGTCTCCAGTACGTTTCTCCTTCCGACCCCTCCACATAGTCCTTCGTCCTCGTAATGAGGCCGTTCATCACATTTCGGTTCAATTGCATTCAGCGGGATCGTATGTTTGAAGGAGCAAGGCCGGTTCACCGCGGTTCTTTATCCACCAAAGACTCCGCAATCGAACGGCGATTGTAGCTTGCCTAACCCAACCCTGGTTTTTCAACTATCTTCAATCATCTGGCCGTAATCGTTGTTACTGGTCTAGGGACCATCCCGAATCGACCGGACGGGTGATAATAGGATTCCGGCAGAAGTGATGATCTGCGTCGAACATCATTTGTGCTGGTTCGTGTAAATTCACTGTCCTCGGCTGAAACACCCTGAGCCGCAAATGAAGTAATGTCCCACTACCAAAAAGGACTGTAGCAATGCGCTCACTCCCATTCCTCTTCCTGACCCTCTCTTTGTTTTTGTTCGCTGGCCAAACCCATTCCCAGACATTCACCAAAGTAACAGATCCGTCAAATCCGATCGTCGGCGACCATTACAATAGCGGCGGGGGAAGCTGGGCCGATTTCAACAACGACGGATATCTCGATCTCTTCGTGGCCAACGGCAATGACAGCAGTCAGAACAATTCGCTCTATCTCAACGATCGGCACGGGAGTTTCATCAAGGTGTCCAACGGACCTCTTGTCCATGACGGTGGAACATCCATCGGAGGAACTTGGGGAGATTACAACAACGATGGCTCGCTGGATCTCTTTGTCACCAACAGACTCTTCTCGACGCCGTTCGGCAATTTCTTCTATCAGGGAACAGGCGATACGGCCTTTGCTAAGATTGCCACCGGGGGACCGGCAAAAGATGCCGCAAACTCCAACAGCAGCTCCTGGGTAGACGTCGACGGGGATGGAAACCTGGATCTTTTCGTGGTCAATTTCCAGGGGAACAACTTTCTCTATTATAATAGCGGTCCCCCCT
>CAYYHS010000750.1:0-1744 GCA_964471785.1 uncultured Chitinophagaceae bacterium | reverse complement strand
TCGCGCCGTTCCCGAAGAAGTCTGGTTTCGTGGTGACGAGCTTCCATGTCGATCCTCCGTCCGTGCTCTTATGGATCGCCGAGACCATCTCATGTCCCCGGGCTTCCCCCGAAGCGCGGAAGAGGATGTCGGGATGAATCGTACTCATCGAAAACGATTCAACATTGTGGTGGTAACCTTCGGTCATTCCATTGTTGACCGCTTTCCAGCTCCGGCCTCCGTCGATGCTTTTGAAAACACCGGCGACATCGGTCCGGATGTAGACGATGGCGGGGTTTTGGGGATGCTGAAGGATCCCGGTGACATATCCGCCTCCGCCAAATTCGGAACTCGTCCAACCGTATTTGATCTCGGGGGCGTTCGGATCGCCGGCCGAGAATGATATTGCAGCGAGGAATATGCCTATCAAACAAATTACCGGTGCGGCCGCAGTATTCAATCTGTGTAACATTGTCTTATTCTCGTTATGGATCAAGAGTAGAAATAGAATTCACATCATCAGACCAAAGAAGCGTACGAACAAAACCCATAGAACAATGTTAAGCAGAATAAAATAAACAATAAATTGTAAAGATACAGGAATCATTGGTAGTGGGTAGCGCTTGAATTTTAATAATGAGAGCTTTGCAATGTATTGCACGGTCATCCTTCTCCCGCCGTTTTTAAGCAGGAGAAGGATCCACGACGCCTCGCCACCATGTATTCCCGATGCAGAGTTGACATGGATTCTCCCAAGGGGATGCCTTCGGCATTCACTCCGCTTCGCTCCGTTCAGAATGACAATACTCAAGAATTCCTATGAGTTCACTCGAACGAGGACATGACTAAATCCGAAGTGGCGAGCAGAGGTGCAATTTGTTGGATCATTTCGGACTCCATAAGTCGTGCTCTTCTGAAGAAGTTTCGCGAAAGCGGGGCGAAGTCGGAAGGGTGCAGGCATGTTTCCTGAGCAGATCACATTGTTTCTATTTTCTTTTGAATTGTTTTCTTATCGGTCTCTGTCTTAGCGAGCGAGAAGGCTTTATGAAAATGGCTTCTTGCTTTTTTGTCGTCGATATCCGTGTAGAGTTCACCAAGAAGCATGAAATAGAAATGATTCTCGGTCAGCCGCAGCTTTTCTGCTTCTGTGATCGCCTCGCGTTTTCCTCTTGCCCGGGAGAGGGCATACGTTCTGTTGAGCGCGGCCACCGGGGAATATTCTAATTGGAGCAGTCGGTTGAAGAGCTGCAATATGTTTTCCCATTTTTCGCGCGAGTCGTTCTTCTGAGTGTGCCAATACGCGATAGCAGCTTCCACATGGTATTTTGAAACGATATCGCCGGTTGTTGCACGATGCAAATAATATGCACCCTTCCCGATCAGTTCGGAGTTCCAGAGGTTGGTATCCTGATCATCGTAAAGGATCAGTTCGCCGTTGTCATTTACGCGCGCATCAAACCGCGACGCATGGAAACACATCAGCGAGAGCAGCGCATTGACCTCCGGCTTGTCGGTAATTTCATTCTCAGCAAGCATAGTGCATAGCCGCATCGCCTCGAAGCAAAGATCTTTCCGAAGCGTGCTGTTCTGGCTGACGGAATAGTACCCTTCGGTGAAGAGGAGGTAGATGGTCGTTAGCACAGCCGCGAGGCGATCGTAGATCTCGGATGGATCGGGGAGCTCAAAGGTGATCCTTCCTTCCCGGAGTTTTTCTTTGGCCCTGAATATTCGTTTGTTGACCGTCTCCTTGTTTGTCAGGAAGGCG
>CAYYHS010000749.1:0-1744 GCA_964471785.1 uncultured Chitinophagaceae bacterium | reverse complement strand
GCGATGGTTGTGCCGAGCGAGTTGAATGCCTGGGTGAGCGTAAGGCGGCTTGAGGCGGTTTCCGGTTTGCCGAGAATCGCTACGTACGGATTTGCGGCAACCTGCAGTAACGTGATCCCCGATGCGAGAACGAAGAGCGCAGCGAGAAAGATATTGAACGAACGCTCACTCGCCGCCGGATAAAACAACACGCAGCCGATTCCGGCGGTTAGCAGTCCGATCATAATCCCATTTTTGTACCCGACCTTTTCGACCAACATTCCCGAAGGGAGCGACACCACAAAATACGCGGTAAAGAAACTAAACTGAATGAGCATCACTTTTGCATAGTTCAATTCGAAAACCGCTTTTAAATGCGGGATGATGATGTCGTTCAAACATGTCAAAAATCCCCACATAAAGAAAAGTGAGGTCAGAACGACGAGCGCTAAGGTATATTTCTTTCCGGTGTTCGATGCGACAGGGGGCGCTGCAGAGGCGATTTCCATAATGGCTTTCTGGTATGAGTTCATGAATTAATGCCAAGAATGGGCATTAGATTATCCGGCGAACTAATCGAGGCGCTGTTTTACTGTTCATAGGTTTTAATTCTGTAGACGCCTTATCTATTTCCTTCACACAAAAGATTTTGTGCGGTCAACGAAAGATGCGTTCACATTCGACGTTAGCGGAGCAGAACCATTTTTTTAACCTGGCTCTCTTGCTTCCCCGTAATGGAATAGAAATAAACGCCCGACGAAAGGCCGCCCACACCTCCCTCCTGACTCCACGAAAATGAATGGCTTCCCGGTCCTTGCATTCCGAGGTCTTTCTGATCAACGATGCGTCCGAGGAGATCGAAAACCTTCAGCGTTAATCTGTCTTCAATCGGCAACGAATATGAAATGATAGTACTTCCGTTGAAGGGATTAGGATAATTCTGGCCCAACAAGAAATGCTCCGGTAGATTGACGTCCTTCCTGTTGACACCCGTTCCAAGCCAGAGCACACTGATCCCGTTAATGAGGGGATTATCGATCACAGCGGAGAAGTGAATATCCAATATGCCATCCGGAACTGCGACGTTTACGACGGTCTTTTGATAGGGTATGCTTCTTCCAACCCGTTGAAAGAGATCGAGATTTGATTCAACGAGCTTCCCCTGCACCCAAATATCCATAATGCGTTTTCCCGCCTCTGTCCAGTAGTTTTCTGCCATCATGAGCGTGACGGCATAGTTCCCATCCGGCACTCTGATCCGGTATTTTGCCAGCCCATAGCGGTCCGTTTGGAAGATCGCGCCGTCAGACCCGCTGTAGGTTATATTCGGGTACGAACCAGTTCCCCACGAATCCATATAACCGTACTCGGTGGTATCGTCCCAAGATTGGTCAGGAAGAAATTGTCCATACAATGGACCGCCAACATTAATTTTGAGAGGAAATGTCAGGCGCTTCTGGCGAATGAGCACAGGAGAGCGGAGACTCATCACATTTGCTGGAAGGAATCTGTCTTTGATTCCTTGTACTCCCAGGATTGATACGGAATCAGAGTTTCCAACCGAAAGGACTACAGTCTTCAAATCATCCAGCAATCGTGCGGATGAAAACGCTGTCCCTACGACCGTGTAATGAGAAATATCTTCTGCACTTGATCGGTCGACCTCTTCGGTAAAAAGGACTCTTACGGTATTGTTTTCCGTTCGTGCCGAGACGATTGACGGCGGATTGTGATCGGTATATCCCAGCGCATCGTCCTTGGTCAG
>CAYYHS010000748.1:0-1753 GCA_964471785.1 uncultured Chitinophagaceae bacterium | reverse complement strand
ACACACAACCGTAAAGTCGCAGGCCCAGATGCCACTGGCTTGGTTCTTTATGAAGGTCGCCCAATTCTGGCTCGAAGAAGGCGACTTCCGCTCTTTCGGCAGGTATTTCTGGATCGTTCGTTTGCTCACTTCCATCCCCAACTTCAATAGTTCCCCACGGATCCGTTCCGCTCCCCACAAGGGATTCTCCGTGCCCATCTTTCGGATCAATGCAATGGTTTCTGCCGAAATCTTCGGATGGCCCTGCGACTTCCGCCGCCAATACACACGAAACAATTCCCGATGCCAACGGAGCAGAGTGTCCGGTTGAACAATATGCATGGATTGCTTCCATAATTTGGACAGGCAGGCAAGAAGGACGAACAGTTTTCGGTCTCGATTGGTTAGCTGAGGTCGTTTGATCTGCCGGTGCAGGACGATCAGTTGCTGGCGCAGTAGTGCATTCTCCACGATCAGATCAGAACGGCTACGAATTACATCTGCGATAAGACCAGGGATCAACACTGCAATGGCAGGTTTTGTCCAATGTTTGATACGTTGTTGAAGCCAGAGAAGAAGATTGTCGATCAAGCTGCTCCCAGTGTGTTTTATAATGAAGATCGAGCAGCATCACACTCCTTTTACTCCTCATATCCAGAACGGATGAACCATGTAGCCAGGACAACCGGCATTAGTTCGGAAATGATTGTTTCAATGGTTTTCGATTTCTGGGATTCCGGACAATACTTTGGACTTCTCGGTTTCATTACTCGCGATTTCGCCGTTCGACTCGGTTTTGTTCCTTGGAGCAACCACTTCCCACTTGCCTTTTATTTATCGCACTCCCAATATCAGCAGCACAATGATCGGTAGCCATATCCACGGTGGTTGATTCATGAATCCCAGTTATACCCCACGGATTGTAGTTGGACCATATTTTATCTCCAAGAGGTGTCAACTTTTTTCCCAAAGTATTTCACGTCTTTTATATCTTTGAAATGGGCGTCCTGTGTCCAGAGGGTAGCGTTGTGCAAGCGAGCGGTGGCAAGGATGATGCTGTCTGCCATAGCAAGTTTCAGTTCGGTGGAAATTTGTGCGGCATTGATGGCAATTTGGCGGTCAAGTTCCACAATTTGTCCCAAGGACATCTGACCAACGACATCCAGTGCGCGTTCTTCGCCAAACTCGTGCAGGACTCGTTTGAACACTTCATAAATACAAACCGTTGGGACAAGGAGGTTATTCGTATCACTAATGGGACGCTCGAAAAAATCAGCGTTATCTTCATCCGTGGCGTACTCGATCCAGCCAGAAGAGTCAACGATATTCATTATCGTTCCTCATCCACTTCTTCACGGATATTCTTTGTGTCCATTCCTTTTAACATCCCGCGCATTCTCTTTATATGAGGCACAATCACCACCCGAAGTGTTCCGTTATAGGGAATGAAGACGAGTTGCTGTCCGGGCTTGAGGTTGAATTGCTGTCGCACTTCACGTGGAATGACAACTTGATATTTGCTTGAAATCGTTACTGGGTTCACTTTACTTTCTCCTTATCGAAAATAAATTGTAAAGGGATTATACCATGTGTGAATGCGCAGTGTCTTCTTGCTGGCTATATACGCTTAGACATTTTCAATTTCCTAAATTGAGGAACGACGGCAATCTCGTTCAATCATTTTTAATTTTAGCTTTTCGCGGTTTGATTTCCTGTCCACTGTGTCCATAGGTTATCGAGTTTAAAAAGATGATAAGACTAATGACCCTATGGA
>CAYYHS010000747.1:0-1756 GCA_964471785.1 uncultured Chitinophagaceae bacterium | reverse complement strand
GCAGTCCGGAATTACTATATTTCATTCCGATCATGCTTTTCAAAACAGCCGAGCACTATCTCAATAATCAGGATAATTCCCAGATATATTTTAATCTTAAATTCGATGTTGTGAAGAATTTCGATTTCTATCTCCCAATTTTTATTGATGAATTATCAACGTCAAAAGTTCTTAGCCCTACCCAAAATCATAATCAATTGGGGTTTACTGCCGGCGGTAATGCGTACGATCTTTTTTATCATGATACAAGGATCAATGTTGAATATACGCGCATGAATCCATGGGTGTATAACCACCAGTATGTTGAGGACACGTACCAAAATCATGGTGTTAATCTGGGTGATTGGATTGGCCAGAACGCTGACCTCTTTACGGTGAGCGTTTACCATCGCCCGGTGTACAATCTTGAAATCGGCTTGAAATTTCAGTCGTTGAGAAAAGGAGGGAAGGAGTCTACCTACTACCAATATTCTGTCGATGAACCAACTTTACTGTACGGTCCGATCACCAAACAACAATCTTTTGGAATTGTCGGAAGTTATCAGCCATTGCGCGACCTCTTTATTGATTTTCACGCACTGCTAACGCGGTTTACCACACAGATGACGTCTTCTTACACAGATAATACAGTGAATCCTGGGTATAACGAATTTTTGAATAATCCCTTTGATTACGTTATTGATCCAAGTTATGCCGGCAAATATGATGTATTAATCGGTATTCGTTACAATGTGTACTGAGTCAACAATAAGCTTTTTATGTGTTCCAATATTTACGCATGATCGGCGATGATGGCGGCCGGATTGATGGGCTCATTTCCGTGCACTAGACCATTATTAACAGAATTTACCTTAAACTTTGACACATTTTCCGTGTCAAAAAATGTACGGCGATATATTCGATGGATCAACGCAGCGACCTTGAGCTGATTCGTGAGTTTAAGGATGGGAATGAGAAGGCGTTCAATGTACTTGTCCTTCGATACCAAGAAAAAATATACTGGGTTGTCCGGCGACTCCTTCCCGACCACGACGAGGCCGACGATGTCGTGCAGGACATTTTCGTAAAAGTCTATCGGTCGTTGAATTCATTTAAGGGCGATTCAAGTTTCTACACGTGGCTGTATAGAATCGCGGTAAACTTATCGCTCAATGAGATCCGCCGGAAGAAAACTCGAAAGACATTTGCATTTGATGATTCTGTCACACAGTATGAATCGGACGAAATACTCCCTCTCGAACGCATGGAGCGTGAAGAACGTACGAGATTGATTAAAGAGGCGATTGACCGATTGCCGGAAAAGCAAAAAAAAGTTTTTGTCCTAAGGTATTATGAAGAATTGCCGTATGAAGAGATATCCAAAATCCTTAAAACAAGTGTCGGTGGTTTAAAGGCAAACTATTTTCACGCTGTTAAAAAAATTGCAGAGTATGTCAAACATGGATTGCGATAGAATTCAATATTTGTTGGTTGGGCTAAGAGAAGGAACGATTTCTCAGGAAGAACGAGAGGTCGTCGAGCGGCATGTTGCGACGTGCGTTCGATGCACGGATGATTTGACTTTGATCGACGAGGCATTCGAAACGTTGCGCAACGTTGAAGATGAACAAGTCCCGACTCATTATTTCACGAACCTTCTTCCACGTATTCATCAGAGGCTTGAACAGCAGCCCGAACACGGCTCAGGATTTGCGTTGCCGTTGTGGGTGCAGCGATTGCTGGCACCAGTTTCAGCCGGTGCGGTGCTGGCATGCAT
>CAYYHS010000746.1:0-1758 GCA_964471785.1 uncultured Chitinophagaceae bacterium | reverse complement strand
TTTGATCGTCAAGCACTTGAGCAATACATTCATAAGAAGAGCCGTTAGATGTTGCCGACTAACAAGTCGCTCCCCGTGAAGCGCGGTCCATTAGCCGGCCGAATCATATATTGGACAAACTTGAAACAATTCCTTCTCATCCTTCCTACACTCCTGCTGATGTGCAGTTCAGGTTGCCTCTTTGATAAGACACCGGCTGGGCCTACCCAATCCGGCGGGAGTGAACTTTTTGAGGGCGAATACCCGTCAATATCGCCTGATGGAGGCAAAATAGCGTTCGTACGGTTCAACAATATCTACGCATGCAAGATTGATGGTCAAGCACCAATCATGCTTACAACCGGCTCGGGACCTGCGTATTATCCGCGGTGGTCTAAGGATGGAACACACATTGCATTCATTCGCATGACTGATACTTTGATTCCATCACTTGGAACTGTGAGCTTCAACAAACTGATGCAAGTCGAGGTCACATCAAAAATCCAAGGTGATTTATCGCCTGCTGACGGTCCTTTTGGTGAGCCGTACAGAGCGTATGACTTTCAATGGTCACCTTCCGGAAATATCATCGAATGTTTCTGTGAATCGACCGCTGTTCACTTTTCAAAAATATTCCGGACCGATGACGATCGAATCGTTTTAGGCAAATATTTCGCTCAAGAATTCAATTGGTCTCCAGACGGCAACAAGTTCATTTGTTCATCAGACCAATATGCACTACCCAGGCACCTGTACATTGGATATATAGGGGCTGACACACTCATGCAACTGCCAACAAGAGCCAATCCTTCGAGTCCACACTGGTTCACAGATGGCATCAGAATCGCTTATACGACCACAGACGACGGATTGCTTGTTTACAACACTATAACAATGAAAGACACCCTTCTCGTTAGATATGTCGCACCGACAATAAGCATTTCGCCTAATTCCAAGAGAATTGCTTATTTCCAATACTATACTCCCGACAATCCAGACGAGGGGACCACGACCTATCTTTATAGTCTTAACGTTGAGACGGGTATTTCAACTTTGCTTGTGTCGTCATCAGGCGCCGAAATTGATTTGGCCTGGTCAGCTTCGTCACAAGACGTATTTTATTCTTTCAACGGAAACATCTACGAGGTTCACGTTCAATAAAAGAGACGAGCTGACTTAGATTAAATACTTCGGCCACCTGACCAGCGGATCAACCCAACGGAAATAGCCGTCATAGCGTAATGCCTCCCTCTGTTTTTAGCGGGAGCTCCGGTACATTAGGGCAAAGTCTGTTGATGGGCGAAACTCAACTAATTAAACCAGACAATAAAATGAAACTCATTAGGATCTCAACGCTCTTCGCATTAGCCACAATGTCTCTTTTCGCTCAACCCCGAGAGGGAAAAAACATAGAGTTGGGCCTCTCAGGCAGTTACCAAAATCGTTCCTCTGGTGGCAGCGCCGAAAGCGTAGGAGCATTTCTTCTTAACCCCAAAGTAGGTTTTTATGTCTTCGAGGGACTCGAACTCGAGCCAGAAATGTCGTTCATGTTTTACTCGGGATATAATCCCTCCTATGTGTTGAACGCAAACGTTAGCTACAACTTCATTTCCACAGCAAATAGCACTCCTTTTCTGCTCATTGGCTACGGTCGCGCCAACGCGGTCCCTTTTTTCAACGTACCCTCCATGAGCATGGATTTCGGAATTAATGTCCTTAACCTGGGGGCAGGAACATAAGTGTATCTAAACGAAAATGTTGCGATACGCATCGAATACA
>CAYYHS010000745.1:0-1762 GCA_964471785.1 uncultured Chitinophagaceae bacterium | reverse complement strand
AAAGGATGAGCGAGTAACGATGAAGTTTTAGCTCTTTCGTCATTCCGGACCTGCTTGCGCGGGATAGACTCCAGCCGGAATCGTATACAATCGCACTGATGCTGACTATTCGAGAAGGGCTCCCTTTGGGACGTCAGCATGACGACTGTTGATAGGTTCGTTTTTTTCAAGCCCTAGCTCTGTGAGTAACGCTCCTTCCTTGAATTTCGAACCACACTTTGTTACTTTGATATGAGAAATGAACTGACTGTCTTCCATCAATAGCGTATAGAGATGTACATAGACTCCCACGCACATCTTTTTTATCCCGACTTCAAAAATGATCTCGACGAGGTAATCAAACGAGCGACAGATGCAGGCGTGGAGTTCTTCGTCGTTCCCGCAACGAACGTCCGGACAAGCAGGGAAGCGATCGAGCTTTCGGAACGTTATGCTTCCGTGTATGCCTGTGTGGGTATCCATCCTCTTGACATGGCCGAGACGAACGAAGCATCGCTGCAGGAAATTGAGAAACTAAGCCTGCACAAGAAAGTTGTCGCGATCGGAGAAATCGGACTCGACTACTATTACGACACCACACCAAAGGAAACCCAGACTCGGATGTTCCGAGCTCAAATAGAGATTGCTGTTCGGCGCAATTTGCCGATTGTCGTTCACACGCGGGACTCGATGAGTGAAGCGGTCGCTATTGCGGAAGAGATGATCAAGCAGAATGAATACTGGCGTTCTCAACAAGCGACGGCGAACAGCAGGTTTCTTGCGCCCAAGGGTGTTTTCCACTGTTTTTCGGGAGATGCACAAACTGCGAGAGAGCTCTTCAATCTCGGATTTCTTGTCTCTTACCCGGGAATCATTACGTTCAAGAATTCCGCCGCAGCCGAGACATTGAAGAATATCGGTTACGATCATATTATGCTGGAAACGGATTCACCGTATCTCACACCGGTCCCGGACCGGGGGAAACGCAACGATCCGTCGTATATCCCGGGCATTGCCAAAAAGGCGGCGGAGATTTGCGGAGCAACAATCGAAGATGTTGCGCGGACGACGACGTACAACGCAAAAAGGCTTTTCGGCATTGGCACCCTGGGAGATCCAGTCTTTACGTACAAGTTAGGCCGGTCTCTCTATATTAACCTTACGATTCGCTGCGACGCCGACTGTGTCTTTTGTGACCGGAAAGGGGAGGCCGTCGTCAAGGGACATAACCTGAAAATTCTTCGGGAGCCTACCACCCTGGAAGTGGTAACGGAGATCGGCGATCCGATGAGATACGACGAGGTGGTCTTTTGCGGCTATGGCGAACCGACCATTCGGTTCGATGCGATCAAAGAGATCGGCGCCTGGGTAAAATCCCACGGCGGCAAGGTGCGGCTCAACACGGATGGGCACGGAAACGTCATCAACAAAAGAAATATCGCGCCTGAGCTCAAAGGTATCGTCGACGTGGTCTCTATCAGCCTCAACTCGGTCGATCCGGATCAATATGGTATGTTGATGCGCATAGACGGGAAGAAATACCACGCGGCGATGGTCGACTTTGCCCTCGAGGCAAAGAAGTACGTACCGGAGGTGGTTCTGAGTGTGGTGGGAATGGACGAGGTCGATATCGAGAGGGCAAAAAAATTTGCAGAGGAAGAGCTGGGAGTCAAGTATCGCGTGAGGCCGTACTTTTAGCTCCAAAAGATACAGGGCGTCATATTCCAGAAACATCAATTCAAATCCAAACCACCTTATGAAGATTTTCGATCCTCGGCTCCTG
>CAYYHS010000744.1:1026-1767 GCA_964471785.1 uncultured Chitinophagaceae bacterium | reverse complement strand
GGCGAATCTCCTCATCGCTCCGTTATTCACATCGGTCGGACCGACAATTGGGGCATCGGGAGCCATCTACGGTGTGTTGCTCGCTTTCGGGTTGATGTTTCCTGACCGGTTGATCTTCATCTACTTCTTCATCCCGCTCAAAGCAAAATACTTTGTTGTCCTGTACATGGTGATTGAATTTGTGTCTGTCGGGAGTACGGATGGTATTGCCCACTTCGCTCATCTCGGCGGCGCGGTCGTCGGCTTTATCTACCTCCTTGCTGACGGGTTCCGTTTTTCGAAGCCAATTAGCTCAGGCCGGCCCCGAAACGTTTTTTCAGGGTGGACAGGGCTCCGGCGATCGAATGAAAATTACGAAAATGTGACCGAAGCCCAGGTCTACGACATCAAAGACTATCAGCAGAAAGAAGAGGCGCAAGTCACCCAGCAGCGCATCGACGATATTCTTGACAAGATAAGCAAGGCCGGATACCAGAGTTTGAGCGAGGAAGAAAAGAAGATGTTGTTCGAGGCGAGCAAGAAGTTAAACTAATTCTCTTGAGTTTCTATGGACACGTTACTACCAATTCTTGAACAACCGCAGGCGGAAGAGGCGGCACATATTCATTACAAAGTCGGCGTCCGGCGGAGAACACGCCAGGTCAACATCGGCGGAGTGAAAGTAGGAGGAGGCGCGCCGATTTCCGTTCAGACAATGACGAAGACAAAAACGGACGATATTGCCGGGACGGTCGCGCAGAT
>CAYYHS010000744.1:0-1016 GCA_964471785.1 uncultured Chitinophagaceae bacterium | reverse complement strand
CGCCGCGTCTTGAGTGCCTCGCCGGCCGCTGCTTCCACTGCCGCCGTGTCGATGGGCAGGGACTCCATCACCAGCCCGAAGAGCAGCAGTTGGCGGGGATCGAAGCGTTCGGACCTGGGACCGTAGAAGCGGCGGAGGAGGGCTGCGATATCGTTCGCGTGACGGTGAATGATAAAGAGGCGGCCGAAGCGATGGCGGAGATTGTCCGCCAATCGCCGATCCCCGTTGTTGCGGACATCCATTTTAATCACGTCTTTGCGCTGAAGGCGATCCAGGCGAATGTTGCAAAGGTTCGGATCAATCCGGGCAATATCGGTTCGAAGGACCGCATCCGCGAAGTGTTGACTGCGGCAAAGGATAAAGGCATTCCGATCCGCATCGGCGTGAATTCGGGCTCCCTCGAAGAAGATATTCTCGAGAAGCATGGCTACCCGACGGCGGAAGCGTTGTATGAAAGTGCCATGCGGCACGTGGGGATTTGTGACGAGTTTGATTTTCGCGACGTCATCATATCCGTAAAATCCACCGACGTGCGTCTGATGATCGAAGCGTACCGTTTGGTCGCAGCCCGAACGGATATTCCGCTGCATCTTGGCGTGACGGAAGCCGGGCTTACCCGCGTTGGCACGATTAAATCTGCGGTCGGCATTGGCACGCTGTTAGCCGAAGGCATCGGCGACACGATCCGTGTTTCATTGACGGATGACCCCGTGAAAGAAGTCGAAGTCGGGAAAGAGATCCTTTGCTCGCTCGGCCTCGCCTCTCGAAACATCGAACTCATCGCATGTCCGACGTGCGGCCGGATTGAAGTCGACCTTTTCAGCATTATGGCACAATTGGAAGAACGACTTAAGGGAGTCAAGAAACCGGTGAAGATAGCGGTACTCGGCTGTGTTGTGAACGGGCCGGGTGAGGCAAGCGAAGCAGACATCGGTATCGCGGCAGGGAAGGGTGTCGCGATCCTTTATCGCAAAGTAGAGATGATTAAACGGGTAAAAGAGAGCGAGATCGTCGAT
>CAYYHS010000743.1:0-1770 GCA_964471785.1 uncultured Chitinophagaceae bacterium | reverse complement strand
ACTTGAAGGGTATCCTGGGATACTGCAACGAGGAAGTCGTGTCGACCGATTTTATCCATGACGACCGGTCGTCGATCTACGATTCTCTCGCGACGGTGCAAAATAACCTGAAAGGCGAGAAGAGATTCTTCAAAGTGGTATCATGGTACGACAACGAATGGGGTTATTCAACCCGCGTTGTCGACCTGTTGAAGAAAATGGCAGGTATCACCAAATAGGGTATTGTCTGATTATTGAACAAGGGCTGAATCTCGTGGCGCGAGTTCAGCCCTTTTGTTTCTCGGGCTCTTACCGACGTGCTGTGGATTCTCCTCACAAAGGAAGTTGTCTCAACCTCAAACCAAAACCAGACCACAACAACCATGAAAAAGCTGACTATCAATGACATCGATGTAAAAGGAAAAAGAGTGCTCGTTCGCGTCGACTTTAACGTCCCGCTCGACGAGAAGCAGAATATCACCGACGACACGCGTATCGTCGAGTCACTCCCAACAATCAAGAAGATACTATCCGCCGGCGGGAAGGCGATCCTCATGAGCCATCTCGGCCGTCCAAAGGGAAAACCCAAACCGGAGTTCAGCCTTAAGCCTGTCGCGGCGCGGCTTGAACAGCTTCTGGGCAAGAAGGTGTTTTTTGCTTCAGACTGCATTGGAGAACCGGCGGAATCGGCGTCTGCTAAACTGAAGGATGGCGAATGCCTTCTCCTTGAGAACCTGCGCTACCATAATGAAGAAGAGGCAAACGATCCGGCATTTGCCAAGTCACTTGCGAAGCTCGGGGATGTCTACGTCAACGATGCTTTCGGCAGCGCCCATCGCGCGCATGCGTCGACTGAGGGCATTACGAAGTTTGTCTCCGTCTCGGTTGCGGGCTTGCTGATGCAGAAGGAACTCGACTATCTTGGAGCAGCGGTTGAGAATCCTGTCCGTCCATTCGCAGCTATTCTCGGAGGCGCGAAGATTTCCGGCAAGATCGACGTTATCCAGAACCTCCTGTCGAAAGTCGATACGCTGATGATCGGCGGAGGCATGGCGTACACATTTTTCAAAGCGCAGGGATTAGAAATCGGGAAATCGCTACTCGAAGCCGACAAGGTTGAACTTGCAGGTCAGATTCTCGCCGGGATGCAAAAGAGGACAGTAAAGCTTTTACTTCCGGTTGATTGCGTCGTTGCGAAAGATTTCAAGAACGATGCCGAGCGAAAGGTTGTTACAAAAGATAAGATCCCGGCCGATTGGCAGGCTCTCGATATCGGACCGGCGACTATTGAACTATTCTCGATCGAAATAAGGAAATCAAAAACCGTCGTATGGAACGGTCCCATGGGCGTTTTTGAATTTCCGAATTTTGCCGTTGGAACGAATGCCATTGGCGGCGCGTTGGTAGAAGCAACGAAGCGAGGGACGACAACCATTGTCGGAGGGGGAGATTCGGCTGCCGCGATTACCAAGGCCGGCATGGCGAAAGCCGTCACCCACGTCTCGACCGGTGGCGGGGCATCGCTTGAATTTCTTGAAGGGAAAGTTCTTCCCGGAGTAGCAGCCCTGACGGATCGGAAATAGAGAATCGGTGAGCAATTGCCCCAAACTTTCCGGAGGTTTGTCTGTGATCCGGTCGACAGCTATATTTGAGAGAACCTTCGGAAGGTTGTTTTTGGGAGGCTGAGGAGATTAATGGCATTATGTGGCGGGTCGATGCCCTATTTGCCTCTCAGGCATCGGTCGTTTATATTGTAAAGAGAGAGAAGAAAAGCACAAATGGCATCCAATC
>CAYYHS010000742.1:0-1771 GCA_964471785.1 uncultured Chitinophagaceae bacterium | reverse complement strand
CCGCCAAATCACGGGGTAGATGAGACTCATACAGGGTAAAATTTACGGCCTCATCAATTCGAAGGCCCGTCGCCCACATCAGTTTCGCGATTAACTTGTCCCTTACGTTGCCAATCCGCGCAATGAATTCACGTAGCTGATGCCTGCTCAAAACCTTAACCCCTTCGCTAGATGGTTCGCGACGACCAAGTCCGCTAGACCGGACGGTGACCTTTGTGGTTCCCCCCAGCATACCTCGGCTATTAGCACGATAGATTCGCTCGGTATATGGGAGCCGAAGAATGTAACCATTGGTGGCGAGGAACCGAAAGAAAGAGGTTATGCTCGTTACTCTGCCGTTGATGGTTGTGGCGGTGTTTTCCCGGGACACCTCCATGTGCAAAAAATACTCTTGGAGGTCGATTTTGGTGCCTTCTAGAAGAGGTGTACCGATGGCCTCAAAATATCGGTAACAATCAGCAACATCGTGAGCGTATTTAAGGCGAGAGCGAGGGGCAAGCCCTCCGCTCTCGCCTCTCTCCATGTGCCACAGAAAGTGGTTTGCCTCGTGGATAGGCCTCATTTCCTCATTCACGAAAAACAGATCCGCGATGGTGCCCGCCCGGTTGCCGAGATTTTGTAGGATAATCACAGATTGTTTAAGTAGGAATACAAGTATACCTATATTTAAGCACGCTTAAACCGTCAATTGATTTCCAAAACGTTCCCGTACTTGCCTTAACCCGGCTTATTGCGGAATGCTGTTGTTGATGCCGAGATCCCGCGCAGTTTCAGCTCCTTCATTCGCACCAACGCTTAACGTTTCAATCCGTGAGCTCATGCGAAAGCGAAACCTCTCGGGTAGAGAGATGGCCAGTGCGGTTGGAATATCTCGGACAGCGTTCAGTCAAATTCTCACCGGAAGAACTACGCCGCGTGCTCCCACATTTTCTTCCATCGTCGACGCGCTTCGCAGTTCAGACAGTGAGCGAGAAATGCTGACTCGCGCATATTTTGCCGTCCATAAGCAGGCGGTCGCCCGAAAGCGTGAGAGACAGGGGACGACAGCTCGCGTGGCATCCGGTTCGGCTGACGTCTTCAAATTGGAAATATCTGCACGGCTGAAGGGATGGGGCTATCAACTCGATTCCGCTTTTGGCCACTTTGATTATCTTCTTAGAACCAAACCCCAGATTTGTGTGGACCTTAGGTACGGTGTTGCGAGCTGGCCTGCAATCTTGGGACGTGAGTTAATCGGAAGAAGAATGGTGGGGCATGCGGCTGCAGAATCTGCGGTCGTCATCGTCGTCCCGTATATCGATCTCGGATACTACGCCCTGGAGAGGGAAACTCACATTTTTGCTGAACACAAAATTTTCGTCGCCGACCCGAATAGTCTCCCTGAACAACTTCAGGCGATAATCGAACGCGATTGGAGCCGGCTAAAGAAATTCGGAGTCGGACCTGAGGACGCCCGCTTGCATCCGGTAAAATCTGCACGTTAAGAAAATCGCAGCGCGGTTAGCAGGGCATCGGATGAGCAGAGCATCGGATGAGCAGGGCAATCATGGTATTACTAACTATCAACTGGTGATTGCCTAAGTAGCGTCACCCAAGTGAGAAGTGCATCTAGATAGTAACATTAATCTGTCGTGTAAGACAAACGACGGGAAAGAAATGCGCCGGATGCCCCCTCTGAGAATAATCTTAGTGTGATTTCCAAGATTGGCGCGAAAAAGTGGTTCTACCGGCGCAGTGGCGGCACCGTGATGCGTTCGCCCTACATGCTGAA
>CAYYHS010000741.1:0-1772 GCA_964471785.1 uncultured Chitinophagaceae bacterium | reverse complement strand
TGTGCCATCTTGGCTCAAGAGAAAAAACTCCCGCCGGATACTCCTGCCGGTCAATACGATGAATTGAAGGTGCCGCCATACACGCTTCCCGATCCACTCGTCATGTTGAACGGCCAGAGGGTAGCCGATACCAGCGTTTGGAATATGAAGCGTAGGCTGGAAATTCTGCGAATGTTCGAGGAGAATGTTTACGGAAAAGCCACAGTGAATAGACCGGATGGAATGCATTGGGAAACAACGGCAGAGGACAGGAACGCTTTAAACGGATCTGCTGTCGAGAAAAAAGTGACGCTCTACTTTTCCAAAGAGAACAGCTGGCCTAAGCTTGAACTTGATGTCATTCTACCGAATCTCGGAAAACCGGTCCCTGTTTTGATGGCGTCTACCTGGGTTCCCGATGCCAAGCTTGTTGTCAGCAAAGGATTCGGCCTTGTAACATTCGACGCACGCGAGATCGAACCGGACGATAAAGACAGTGCGTACGCAAAGGGAATAAGGAAGTTCTTCGACCCACCCGAGAGGAAGGTGCCGGGGCCGGATGAATGGGGAACGATTGCAGCTTGGTCCTGGACGATGAGGAGAGTAATGGACTACATTGAAACTGACACTACCATTGACACTCGAAAAGTATGCCTCCTCGGCTTTTCGCGGTTCGGCAAGGCTGCAATGTGGGCCGGCGCCCAGGATGAACGCTTTGCAATAATTTTTTCATGCGAATCCGGATGCGGCGGCGCAACGGTTGTACGCCGCGGTATCGGCGAGACTGTCAAGCTGATCAACGATCAATTTCCACATTGGTATAACGGCAACTTCAAGAGTTTCAACAATCGTGTGAACGAACTCACGGTTGATTGGCATATGCTTATCGCTTTAATGGCGCCAAGGCCTGTTTATGTGTCGACGGCCGAGGAAGATTTGTGGGGCGATCCTCGCGGAACTTTTCTGGCGGCGAAAGCCGCAGAACCGGTGTATGAATTGTTCGGGGAACCCGGATTGCGCGTAACCCAAATGCCGCCAATAGAAACCTCCGTCGGTGATTTCATTGGGTATCACATGCGCAAAGGCAAACATGGGCTGATTGAGTACGATACAGAAAAATTCATAGATTTTGCCAAGAAGCACTTTTCAAAGACTGACACCAATGACAACCGTTAATTAGTTCAGCTCTGTTAGGCCGTATGAACATAAGGAGGCATTCATGCAGATCAAATTTTCCAGTGTCATGGTGGATGACCAAGAAAAGGCACTTCACTTCTACACAAACGTATTAGGTTTTGTGAAGATGGCTGATATACCTATGGGCAAATTCCGTTGGTTGACGGTCACTTCGCCGGAAGGTGTCAAGGGGGCCGAACTAGTGCTCGAGCCTAAAAACTTTCCGCCTGCTCAGGTATACCATAAGGCTCTGTTTGATGCAGGGATACCTGCGGCCGCAGTAATCACCGCGGATATTTTATTTGATTTCCGTCGGCTCAAAGCATTAGGCGTCGTTTTTCGCGGCGAGCCGGTGAGTATGGGTCCAATTACGTCAGTGTTGTTTGAAGATACCTGCGGCAACCTTATCAATCTGGTTCAGCCTACAGTGTAGCCTATCACGCCTGCCCAAAATTTGTGCGTTCCGCAATCAACGACCGACAAAGTGATGAAAACAGGTGTCCACGAATTCTCTGCCCGTTATTGAATAGCATGAATCGTTGGTCGAGGGATAATTATTAAGTCATGTTACGCAAAACGCCAATATTATTGCCACAAAGTCACAAAGTCACGAAGAA
>CAYYHS010000740.1:0-1773 GCA_964471785.1 uncultured Chitinophagaceae bacterium | reverse complement strand
GATCTCCATTATTTCCATCATCAGGATACCTTCGCCGATGGCGTGGGGTAATCCTCCCGGGACGACGAAAACATCTCCGGGTGCGACTGCAATTTTTTCGAAACACGAAAGCAGCGCCGGAATATCCTGGCGTCGGACAATTTCTTTAAAGGCGGCCTTAGGAAGTGGGTTCTGAAATCCTATGAATACATACGGACTTTCAATCTCTTCGCGAACACTCAAGATAACATACGCCTCTGTTTAGCCTGAATTACTATTCAAATATTCCTTTGAGAAGGAAATTGTTGGATGTGCCTGAAGATGCAGGCGGATCGCAGAGTCGAGCAGCTTGGTAAGAAGTTGAGTATTCGGGCCAAATTTTTTAAAGTGTTTCTCTCCAAGAAATTCATCAGGAAATTGCTTGAAGAGGCTTTTGAGAAAATAGGAGGTGCCGTGGATATCGACCTCAGAATATCCTTCATCGCGAATATGTTCACGTCCGATGTTTGTTGCTTTGATAGTCGAAGCGATCCAATCTTCCGGGAAATGGCTGTCTGACGGATTCGGTTTTCCTTCCATCAAGTCCAAACATTTGCCGCCGGAGTACGTTCGCCAGACTCTATTTGGTTTCAAAAAGAGTATGTCGGGAATTACCATAGAAAGTAACTGTTGTGAAAAATCAGATAGAGAGCCTTTTGTTAGCTAAGGCTTTTTTCGCGCTAAGCCATAATTGATTTTAAAACCAATCTTTGCGCCTCTACGTTTTCACGAGAGCAAAGTCCGGAAACCTCGATTCATCTATTCCCCGTCTCTATTCGTTTAATCTCCCCACTCAGCATCAACACCGAGATCACACCAAGAGGAACGAGTAGAGCTCCCATTATAAAAACCGGGAAATAGCTCTTTGCGCTCAGAAATGGGATAAGCCAAGTGCTGAAGACGAGAACGCCGAGGACAGCACTCATTCCTCCAAGTCCTGCGAGCGATCCGACAGAATGTCCCGAGAAAAAATCGCTGGGCAGGGTCTGAATATTATTCATCGCAAACTGGAAGCCGCCGAGGACGACTCCGATCAAAACAACGGCAGCGAGCGGGGAGTTCGCAAAGGCTGTAAAAATAAAAGCAGGGATCATGATCGCGCCGCCAAGAACTATCGACCATTTACGAGCCTTGTTGACGGACCAGCCGATGTGGATCATCCGTCCCGACCATGCACCGCCTGCAATGCTCCCCACCGCACCTCCGAGATATGGAACCCATGCGAACAAACCTATGTGCCGGATGTCGAAACCGAAACGTTCCACGAGAAAAATTGGAAGCCAATTAACGAACAACCACCAGATTGGATCGAGAAAAAACCTCGAGGAGATAACGGACCAGCTTTGTTTGTACGTAAGAAGCTCTCCCCATGAAGGAATGAATTCAATAGAAAGATGTTTTTCAGTTTCTGTGTTCTGTCCTGTTACGATAAAGCGGCGCTCATCCTCGGTGATCCACGGATGCGATGTCGGTCCCGCGTGGTAGGCGATCCACCAGGGAATAATCCAGAGCATTCCGCAGCACCCGATGGCGACAAAAGTTGCCTTCCACCCAAACAACAGATACAAGGTGGCAACAAGGGGAGCGGAAATCACGGCACCAAACGATGAACCCGTATTAAAAATTCCCTGGGCAAGTGCCCGCTCCCGTATTGGGAACCATTCTCCACTCACTTTCGTCCCTCCAGAGAAGTTGCCGGCTTCGCTCAACCCGAGGAGTCCCAGCCCTTCCAAACTGCGGCGTAACGCGACTGGG
>CAYYHS010000739.1:0-1782 GCA_964471785.1 uncultured Chitinophagaceae bacterium | reverse complement strand
CCCGGGTTACACTGAAACAAACGTACTCTTTTGCAGAGCGGAATGCAAGCGTCTATGAGTTTGATGATCTCTCGATTGCGGGCTAACGAATTGCGGCTGCGCCTCCGGCGGTGTTATGCGAGTGCTCCTATGACTGAAAAATGCTATTGAGTTCACTGAATGGTACCGCTCCTTCGAAAGCATCGAAGGTTCCTGTCTCCGCAATACTCCGCGCAGCCCGGATAAAGGAGGTCCAGGCCACACGGGCAAGCGCGGAACCGACAGAGACTCGACGGACCCCTAGATCTGTGAGCCTGGCGAGCGAAAGTTTTGGAAGGGGAGATGAGACCAGCACATTCACAGGTTTGGGCGCCACCGCCTTCACGATCGCGGAAATCATCTCCGGTTCCCGAACCCCGGGCGCATAGAGACAATCCGCTCCTGCATCGGCATACGCAGTAAGGCGATCAAGGATAGTCCGTTCCGGATCGCGTTCTCCAACCAACAATGCTTCGCATCGCGCCGTAAGGACGGCCGGAATTTTTGTCTCATCGATTGACATACGTGCCGCTCGAATTCGTTCGATGGCTTCGGCGCGTTTATAAAGCCGCGATGTCTCGTTTCCTGTCGCGTCTTCGATGGAAAGTCCAGCTGCTCCGGCGCGGACACATAGCGCCACATTTTTTGCCACACCTTCCGGATCGTCCGCATATCCCGATTGGAAGTCGGCATTGACGGGAAGCGGTGTTGCCGCTGTAATCTCCCCGACGTGTGTCAAGACTTCTACGAGCGCAAGGGCGCTGGTCGAATCCGGCAGTCCGCGGGAAAAGGCGAACCCGGCGGAGGTTGTGGCAAGCGCTTTGAAGCCGAGGTGATGGAGAAACTTCGCCGACCCGATGTCCCATGGGTTTGGAAGGATGAAACACCCCGACTCGTGGAGCTCTCGAAACTGTGCAACAGCGGATGAAGGGGAATTAAGTGCCGAGGTTTTGCCCCTGTCAATGTTTTGCGTTGCCATATCTGCAATCCTCTAGATCGGTATGAACTGTTCATGCTGAGTCGTGTGTCTGTTACGCTTGGAAGCGCTATAAATATTTGTTTTCGATTTCAACAAAGAAAGCCGAGGATAATCGAGTGAAATCCGCCTTGATCAATTTGATTTTGTCTCCGATATTGTATTTCAACACAGAATTGGCCGCATCAAGTTTGATCGTCTTGTCAGCTGCCATCTTGCCGTTGTTGTTCATCGGAGAAGCGCTCAGCATCCGCACTTCATTCAATGGATTACCAACCTTCTTTTCTATCGCCCTCGCTCGATGAACAAAATAGCCTTCTAACGCAAGCACCAAATTGTTGAAGAAATGAGGTTCGAAAGCTTCAATGGCGGCGCTGACCTTCGGCTTATTAGGTCCGGCCTGTTTTATGACCGTTCCAACTAAATCGTGGTACGCAGAAACTTGTACCCGACTTTCGTACGGCATTTATTGACATATTGTTTGGTGAAGTTGTTTACGCAGAGCACGCACCAGACTCCCTGGAATGTTTTGGTTGAGATCTTCCTTTGCTGTCAAACGTGAGCCGTATTTCATCTATTGCTTCTTGCCCGGGATATTCAACATCGGTATCAATTTTTGGTCGAACGGCAAAATGACGGTCGAGTTATTGGGGCTATTTACTAACTCTTTGAGCTGGGTGATGTAATACCATTGCAAATAATTCTGGTTCAATCCATTGCCGATAATTTTTTGGGCATTCGATATGCCCTGGGCCTCAATTGCTTTTCGCTGCGCTTCCTTCTGAGCA
>CAYYHS010000738.1:0-1783 GCA_964471785.1 uncultured Chitinophagaceae bacterium | reverse complement strand
CACTTCGATTTTCAACACTGGGGGACGTTTAAGCTCATGGACCAGCCGCTGGAATGATTAACGGTCTTGGTTACCGACGTTTGTCAAGCGGGAATGTATCCTTTTCATTGTGAGACAAAGAGCCTTTTTGATGCATTCGAGCGATCTCCACTAACGATGTTACTTTCTTTCCGAGAAAGAAAGTAACCAAAGAAATCCGTCGAAATCGAAACGCGCGGATTCAATCCCAAACCCACATGCCGACAATTTCGGTGCGCGAGCAGTTCGAGAACATGATTAATTGTGAGTGTGCACCGAAATTGGAACCCTTCGATTGAATCCTGGCTCCCCTCGCACCCGACGATTTCGACGGTTCTAACTCATAGAGAGGCGATAGACCCGGAATCGGTGGCGTTATGCGCAGGAGGCGATGCGTGCGTTTAGAAAACGGCTGGCATGTGCAAAAGCAAGTGTGAGCCGTTTTCTTCGGAATGTGCGAAGGAAAGCATCGCAGGGTTCCGATTCCGAAAAGCTCTCGTTGCTTCTTTCTCTGGCTACAGAGGAATAATAATAATAATAACTTTCTACCAACCTTGGACATACCCTCCTTACCTTGCACCTTACTCACCTTTGCCGTATATTTCATTCGAAAATGTTAGCGAGAGGGCCAATCTGATTTCCGCTGCGGCATTCTTTTGAAGAGCGAAGTAAAAAATATCCTCCTCGTCCGCACCGATAGAATCGGAGACGTAGTTCTCTCACTCCCGATGTTGCCGCTCCTCAGGCGCCGATTTCCCGGTGCAAAGATCTCCGTCATGGTCCGACAGTATACGCGCGAGCTTGTCGAACATCATTCGTGCGTCGATGAAGTCATCGTCTATGAACATGAGGACCGCATCGCTTCCTTATGGTCGATGCTGATGACCATTCGCGGGAAGAAGTTCGATGCAGCAATCATCCCGTATCCCCGCTTTCGGCCGACGCTGATTCTGTTTCTTGCCGGTATTCATCTCCGGGTTGGATCGGGATACCGGTGGTATTCGTTTCTGTTCAATCGAAGGGTCTTCGAACATCGGAAAGATGCGCGGCGGCATGAAGTCGTGTATAACATCAATCTTCTCCGCGCTCTGGGAATTACCACAGACGAAGAGCCAAAGTTCGAATTTAAGATTACTCCTCCCGCGCAGGAAGTCGCTGACGCATGGCTGACCCGCAACGGCGTCGGGGTTTCTGATGGTTTTGTAATTCTTCATCCGGGGAGCGGCGGTTCAGCGCGCGACTGGCCTGCGGAAAAATTCTCTGCTCTTGGAACTAGAATTAAGAAGGAGCTTTCCCTGAAAATTATTGTTACGGGAGGGAAGGGGGAAGAGGGATTGGTCCGAAAAGTTGTTCAAGGAATCGACGGTTTCAGCTTTTCCGTTGCGGGGGAACTTACTCTCATGGAACTCGGCGGCCTTATCCGAAGGGCAAAGCTCTTTGTTTCGAACTCGACCGGTCCGATGCATATCGCAGCGGTTGTTGGGACTCCGGTGGTTGCTTTTTTTCCCCCCATGCTCCAGTGCAGTCCGGTACGGTGGGGTCCATATACGAAAAAGAAGAGACTGCTAGTAGCGGACAACACGATGTGCCCGCTTTGCAAAGGCTCGCCATGCCGCTCTAACGTGTGCATGGATCAAATCAGCGTGGAATCAGCATTCACCGCAGTCAAAGAACTTGTTCATGAATAAATATTTTGTCAGATCTTCCTATTTAAGCTTCGCCGCGGCTATCATAAGTCTCTACGTTGCATCCACACAAGATCTCC
>CAYYHS010000737.1:0-1785 GCA_964471785.1 uncultured Chitinophagaceae bacterium | reverse complement strand
CCTGTTCGTTGCTGAAGCCCTGCAGGTCGATCGATTTCGACCGGCAGAACGCCACACACGTACCGCATCCCTGGCACAGCCCGGAATTCACCTTCGCCACAGTCTTAATCAACTTGCCGTCCCGCGTTCGTATTTCTTCCTGCTCGATTGCATTGTAAGGACAGGCAGTCTGACATGTAAAACATCCTGCGCATGTTGAGTATACAGGAGGCGCGAAACGATTCACGACAGCGATCACCGGCTCGCGCGTCAATTCACTGGAGGAGAATAGTCCCAGCACTTTGCTCGCGGCCGCAGAAGCCTGTCCAACGGACTCGGGAATATCTTTCGGAGCCTGGCACGCACCGGCCAGGAATATCCCGGCCGTATTCGTCTCTACAGGGCGCAACTTCGGGTGTGCCTCGGAGAAGAAATGGTGTGCATCGTAACTAATGTGCAATTTCTGTGCGAGGTCTTCAGCGCCTTCGTTGGCGACACCCGCTGTCGCAAGCACCACCATGTCCGCTTCGATTTCCACCTGTTGCGCACCGAGAAGCGTATCCGCACCGCGCACGATCAGTTTTCCGGCCCGTTCATAGACGCGTGATACCCGTCCCCGGATGTAATTGACATTGTCTTCCTCAATCGCCCTTCGCACAAATTCATCGTACCCTTTTCCTCCCGCACGAATATCCATGTAAAAAACGTACGCATCCCCGTCGTGCACCTTGTGTTTGTAGAGCATTGCATGCTTCGCGGTGTACATACAGCAAATCTTGGAGCAGTACTCGATACCTTTTGCCGGGTCGCGCGAACCCGCACAAGCGATGAACACGATTTTTTTCGGCACCGCCCCATCGGACGGACGACGCGGCTCACCTAAAGTCGGGCCGGACGCGGAGAGGAGGCGCTCAAACTGCAATCCTGTCAAAACATCTTTGTATTTGCCGTATCCATATTCGGGGAAAAAGGATGTCTCTTTGATGTTGAAACCTGTGGCCACGACGACCGAGCCGATCGCCACGTCAATAAATTCGTCCTGTTGATCGAAATGAATTGCATTTGCCGGACACTTGGTCTGGCAAAACTTGCACTTGCCGTTTTTGAAATACGAACATCGTGATCGGTCAATGACGGGCTTATTCGGAACGGCCTGCGGGAACGGGATGTAGATCGCGCTGCGCAAGCCGAGTCCGGTGTTGAACTCGCTTGGTATTTTTTTGATCGGACATGCCGTTGCACATTCGCCGCATCCGGTGCATGCCTTCTCATCGATGCTTTTAGCTTTCTTGCGGATGCGTGCAGTGAAATTACCGATGAAGCCGGTCAGGCTTTCCACCTCGGCGTAGGTGTAGAGCGTGATGTTTGGATGCTGCGCTACTTCCACCATGCGCGGAGTGAGGATGCATTGCGAGCAGTCGAGCGTGGGGAACGTTTCCGACAGCTGGGACATATGCCCGCCGATCGAAGGATCGTGTTCCACCATCACCACTTTTTGTCCGGCGTTGGCAATGTCTAGAGCGGCCTGGATGCCCGCAATGCCGCCGCCTATGACCAGCGCGGTTTTTGTCACGGGAACTTTGATCGGAAAGAGAGGCTTGTTCCGCTTCACTTTCTCCACCATCATCGAAACAAGATCGGCGGCTTTGTCGGTGGTCGCTTCGCCTTTGGCATGCACCCACGAGCAATGTTCCCGCAGGTTCGCCATCTCGCAGAGGAAGGGATTCAGTCCGGATTCGGCGCATGTTCTTCGAAAGGTTGGCTCATGCATGCGCGGTGAACATGCCGCAACGACAACGCCGGTAA
>CAYYHS010000736.1:0-1792 GCA_964471785.1 uncultured Chitinophagaceae bacterium | reverse complement strand
GGAAATAACATAGACATTCCCCCCGGTATAATCGGTGCATGCAAACGAATGCTTGTGCCGCAGTGTGTCAGGTTGAGCATTGAGGCGGGCAACTCCAAATGTCAGAAAAAGGAAGCAGGTAAGAAATACATTGCATGTTTTCATGCAGCGGCTTTAGCTTCGAATGAGGAGTGAAGAAATCGCACGTCTCGAATTTTGACCCGAGTTAACGCGGATAAAGAAGCAGATTAATAGAGTATCATTTTGAATTTATCCAATATACGATATTAGATCATCTTTTGTGCGGCGGGTCAGAAATTAGACTACGCTAAAAGTCACTGGCGCCAAAGGGTTTGAGAGAAATGGATTGGAGAGGTCTACCTTAATTAATCCTGGTAGGGGTTTGTCCCGAGAGGGTCACCGTCATATCATACTGCGGGAATGTACCGTCACTCATCGCGACTTTGCCGACTCCATGCAGAACAACTTCGGTCGCAGTTCCAGCCGCCTTAATCGAATACATCCCATTGGCGTTGTCTATATACTTAGCTCCTGCCAATAATCCGATTCCGCGTGCATCGGCAGTAAGTCCCACGAAAGACCTGCTCCCTCCTCCCAGCGTCGTAGGCCTATTGTAATACTGAATGGCCCTCGTAGAGAGGTACTTTAAGTCCGCAATCAGGACCGCCCGGTTGTGATCCACTGCATTATCCTGGAACATCCCAACCCCCACCATAACGGAGACGCCGACGATAACTACCCCCAATATAATAAGCAGGAGCTGCTGCTGGCCCATTTCCTTCGTTTTTTTCTGATTAGTATTTCGAAAAGACTATCTGCAGGAGATAAGAGTAAATCCTTGAGCAGTAAGTTGAGGAGAGTCCATTGTATACGGGGTCAAAGATCTGACATATTTTTGAAAATGTCAAGTTTGTGAAACAGCTAGCAGTGGCTTAAATTGTCATTCCCGCGGAAGCGGGAATCCAGATAATTCCTTTTTTGCGCCAGAATGGATGCCCGCCTTCGCGGGCATGACAATCTTTTGTCCAAATTAAGACACTACCAAACAGCAGGTGCTGTTGCAGTTTGATTGTTTTGGATTGCAGACCAATAGATTCCCCACAAAAACGTTCGGGAATGAGGCGCCCCTAGGTTTGCCACGCGCGCATGCTGCTAGCGGGCATCCAAACTGTAACACTACCAAACCGCAGAATCAAGAATGAAACCTTCTGCGGGTAGGCGAGGATAAAAAAAGAAAGCCCCGGTGAGAAATCCGGGGCTTGAAAAGACGATGCTAAGGCGCATCGCCAATTGACGATAGAGCGGCTTGCTTATCAGTTAATCTTCGACGGTACTTGTGTCGATGAAGTAACCGTCATGTCGTATGTGCAGAAGGTTCCGTTGCTCAAAGCAGTCTTTCCAACACCTTCCAGAACTAACGTCGTTGCAGTTCCGGCGGTCTTGATTGAGTAAGCACCGTTTGCGTTGTTGGTGAACGCTGTTGAAGCAAGCAATCCCAAGCCCGGGGCATCCGCTGTTAAACCAGCGAACGAATTTCCGCCGCCGCCAAGCGTGGTCGGTTTTGCATAATATTGCTGTCCTTTTGCCGCTAACGTGGTAAGATCTGCAATAACCGCGCTTCTGTTCTGATCCACTGCGTTATCCTGAAACATCGTGATGCCGACTGCCACGGCAATTCCCACAATGATGACGCCCAAGATAATTAATAGAAGCTGTTGCTGTCCCATGGTGAACTCCTTTTTGTTTTGAGTTTATTGGTTGAATTGTTATCAATCATTTCTTGTTTGCATTG
>CAYYHS010000735.1:0-1795 GCA_964471785.1 uncultured Chitinophagaceae bacterium | reverse complement strand
GTTCAGTGGATCGATCTTCCGAACGGAGTATGGTACAATAAAATTCCCTATCTCTCTCCAGTCAATACTCCGAGATCCTGCCTCGTAAACATCGCGAAGTTCAAGTCTCACTCCATGGGGATGACGCTCTGCTCGAAAAATATTCAAGGCACGAACGCACGGCCCTATGTGGCACATTGTACAGCGTGGGGAACCACAATGGCAGGAGTAGACCCCAACCACGTCGTCCCGGACGCGTTCACCACCATCAAATCCAATTATGATCTGCACGTGGCTGCGGGCATTCCTCGCTGGGATATCCCAGGCGCTGCGAGCGGCGGTCTCTGGATGGAAACTCATACGGCGCGATGCTTGGATAACAACTCGGTTCTGCAGCCTGTCATCAATATTATCGAGGGAGTCTACGGCAGGGAGGGTCCCTTCGTCTCAGGTCCCGAAGATAACAATGGCTATGGCCGGGACATCATGACGAACGTTGTGATCTTTGGAAAGAATGCCCGACACGTCGACGTCATCGGGACTTATCTCGCAGGTCATGAGCCGGGAAACTTCGGACTTTTCCACATAGCGATCGAACGAGGGCTTTCGAAATACCTCGACCCGAATTCTATTCCCTTATACGAGTGGAAGCTCGACGGGTCCGCAACGTTGACACCACTTCAGAACTTTCCACGAACGCCGATCAGGACATTGTATTTGCAAAAAGCCGGTGAACCTCAGTATCACATGGTCGATGAACCGTACGACTATTCGGGGACAACCTCAGTCGCCTCTGCGAAGCCCGACAAACCGGATGTCTTTCACATTTCGCAAAATTACCCAAACCCGTTCAATCCTTCCACATCGATCCAATATTACATCCCCAAATCTGGAAACGTGAGGCTTGAGATCTTCGATATTCGAGGATCGCTCGTAGAAGTCTTGGTTGATAACTACGCGCACGCCGGAGATCATGTTGCCGTTTGGAACTCACAAAACAAAGCTTCGGGGACTTATTTCTACCGCCTTCTTTACGAAGGCTTCAGCCAAGCGAAATCAATGGTTTTGTTGAAGTGAACAAGCCTCGTTGCATTCGACACTCGCTTTGTTCAGAGAAGATGTCTCTTCGACCTGCAAGCAGGAACACGTAAGGACAAAGCGGCAAACACTGTGCTCAGTCCCGCGATTCCTTTCTCTTAGGAATACCTTTCGTGTGACAATCGATGCACCGCATCGAATGAATGTTATGGGGGCTCTTGCTGTCGGCGAATGTCGTGTTCATCCTTGTCACATCGAGTTGGCAGTTCGAAATGGCAGGATGACAATTCTTGCAGCTCTGTTTCGAATCGTTGCTATGGTGGTCGTGGCATGCCAGGCAGCTGATCCCTTCATGAATACCTCGCGGCGTCCGATCGTCGCCGGTTCCCGCTTGATGAAATGCACTGGGAGCGTGGCACTGAAGACAAATGCGCTGAAGGAGATCGTCCGAAACCTCAACCTTCCGGGTGCCGTCCCATATTGTCGGAGAAGGCAAGTCGGCAGCTTCAACGTGATTTTTTTCGTACCGGTAATAGAAAAGTGCCTTCGGAAGGTCAGCCTTTCTCTCATAAAAGATCTTCTTCGGATCGGAAGGGTTTGCAGGAACGGCAGGAGCCCCTTCGCGGTGGACTTTGTGACAGGTCAAGCATGGGATCACTGGCTGAACCGATTTCCCTGGATCGTTGAGTGCCCATGGACCTTTCACATTCAACGGTGTTACTAAATCTTTGATTGTTCCTTCATAGACCATCCCATGGCAGCGGAGACAATCGGCGTT
>CAYYHS010000734.1:0-1795 GCA_964471785.1 uncultured Chitinophagaceae bacterium | reverse complement strand
GGTGGACGTTAATTCTCCGTCGAACGTATCGTTTGTCACTCCACCGGCCGGCGGTGTTTTTATAGATGTGATTGCCGGAGACAAGTACAGCAATCCTGTGAACGCGGGGACCGCGGTATACTTCTCTTCAACGGGGGGTATTATCGGCGCCCAGGGATATACTGACATTCACGGGGACATTCAGCAGAATCTTCAAATCGGAAACCCGATCCCCGCGTCTGGAAAAATATGGGTGTACGCACGCACGGTTGGTCAAGGAGGAAGCCAGGTTCTGGATTCTACGTCTCTCATTGTATCAGGCGTACCGATTATCTCGCTCATTGGGGCGCCCGACACGGTCCGTGTGTTCGACGGAGCGTTTGTTGACGTGGCGTACAAGATTGTGGACATCAACGGAAATCCCATTTCGATCGGTAACGCTGTCTCCGTTAATGTGACCGGTACGGGTGCCAGCGACATCACTTTGTCCGGTGATGTTCAAACGGCTACGACCCGGACGGCGTATTCGTTCAGAGCCGCCGACAAGATCGCAAATGGCGGAACCCACGGAGACCTGAGCTTCGCGATCACAGTGAAGGGAGACGCTGCGCCGAATGGCGTTACGTTGCTCTTCCCCGGAATGCTTTACGGACCCGGCGATATCGTCGTACCTCCATCAGCGCGAACGCCTGCTCAAATAGCGTTCAACAATATCACTACCAATGATATATTCGTTTCGGGAGTCGGCGCCACTGAGAATACGGTCATCTCGTACCAAGTGCTCGATTCTCTCGGGCAGCCTATCGATAAGGCCCATCGTTCCTACGCCACGTTCGGTCTTCAATTTTTCCCGAACAGCCTGGCCGGAGGTGGAACTGTGCCGACGCTGATTCCTTCGGCAGACAGCACAGACGATTCGGGGCAGCTCCGCGTCTCAGTCCAGAGCGGAACCGAAGCGGGCGTTGTTCAAGTCATAGCCCAAATGAAATCGGGGCTTAAGACTGTCGTCTCTCAACCAGTACGCATTACCGTGCATGCTGGATTTGCAGATCAACACCACTTCACCCTGGCCGCAGATAAGATCAACTTCCCGGGCTTGGATAAGGCCTTCGTACAGGACATCATGACGGTGCAAGTTGTCGATCGGTACAGCAACCCTGTTCAACAAGGGACCGCGGTCTACTTCAATACTGCAAACGGCAGCGTCCAGACCGGCGGAGGACCTCAAGGATTGACCGATGCAAACGGCTTTATCAGCAAGATTCTCTATTCGAGCAATCCATTTCCTATCGGGGGAAATCTTCTTCCCGGGCTCACGGACGGCTTCTCTCGGGTTTATGCGAGCACGATAGGACAAGACAGCGTGCGAGTCACCGATTCTCTCCTTGTCCTATGGAGCGGTGCACCGATTATCACAAAGACGGGTGGACCCGCGTCGTATGCAATTTCGAATGCCGGGACTGCCGGACCGTTTACGTTCACGGTTGTCGACAGATTAGGTCATCCAATGTCGGTGGGGACACAAATCTTTGTGGACGCCAACGCAGCAACGGTAAACGGTGACGCCAACGTCACGATGCCCGACACGCAAATCTCCGGGGCCGGATCGACAAGCTTCACTGTTGTCTTGGCAGACGCCGATCCAGCGAATATCGCGGCGCCGCCGACGCCTTCAGTCATGACGGTTACGGTTGTGCACCCGATTTACGGCACGTATAAACTCGTGTTGGCATCGGGTACAGTTCAGTAGTCCGGAAAGAAACGCAAAGAAAGAAAAACCCCGCTGTGTTTGGCGGGGTTTTGTTATTGTTCACGA
>CAYYHS010000733.1:0-1800 GCA_964471785.1 uncultured Chitinophagaceae bacterium | reverse complement strand
AGGGAACATAAGACCCGAATTCGGATATCACCGAACCGTATTGGTCCTATTTCCAATATTGCTCTAGGCTCGTAACTCTATAATTTTGTAATCTTGTAATCTTGCAGTCTTGTAATCCTCCACCCCACGATCGGATCGAACTTGATGATGACATCTCAGGAAGTTGTTGATATCACCGCGAAGAATACTTTTGGCACCTGGCGTTTTCAGAGGGGATGGAAGCCGTTACACATTGTCGATGCCGAAGGTTGCTTCTTCACCGATGCCGCAGGGAAAAAGTATCTGGACTTCTCTTCCCAGCTCATGTGTGTTACCCTGGGGCATAAGAACCAGGCAGTCATCAAGGCGATTGAACAACAGGCCCGCAGCCTCCCGTACATCGCTCCCGGGTTTGCCACGACCGCCCGCGCCGAGTTAAGCCGTTTGCTCCTCGAAGTTCTTCCGAAGGGACTCGAAAAATTTTTCTTCACTACCTCCGGCACCGAGGCAAATGAGGCTGCTTTTAAGATCGCTCGGATGTATACCGGCAAGACCAAAATCATAGCCCGCTATCGTTCGTACCACGGATCCACCATGGGCTCGATAGCGGCGACCGGTGATCCGCGTCGTTGGGCGATGGAACCATCCGGAAAAATTCCGGGAGTCATTTTTGGTCCGGAAGTCAATTGCTACCGATGTCCTCTGAATCACCGTTACCCCGAATGCGATATTGCCTGCGCGGATTATCTTGGGCACATGATAGAGAACGAAAGCGATGTGGCTGCCGTGCTCGTCGAACCGGTTGTTGGAACGAATGGCGTGCTGATACCTCCGATGGAATACATGCCCCGCTTACGCCGAATTTGCGACGACCACAACGTACTCCTTATCGCAGACGAAGTGATGACCGGATGGGGGCGAACCGGGAAGTGGTTCGCCGTTGACCACTGGGATGTTAAACCGGACATCCTCACGACGGCAAAGGGCATTACGACCGCCTACATCCCGCTCGGACTTTGTGCAACTTCGAAAAAGATAGCAGACTATTTTGACGATCACTATTTCTCACACGGACACACCTACGAGGCTCACCCGCTGACGCTCGCGCCGGCTGTCGCTGCAATCAATGAGCTGAAGCGAATGAAACTGATCGATCGCGCAAATGAATCGGGCGCCTACCTGGGGAAGAAACTGAACGAGCTGAAAATCAAACATCGCTCCATCGGAGATGTCCGGGGAATCGGTCTCTTCTGGGCCGTCGAGCTTGTGAAAAATCAAAAGACGAAAGAGCCGTTTAATTCATACAAGGACAAGATCAGCGGAAAACCTTTGCTTGTAGATAAGATCACCGCCGAGATGATGAAGAACGGCGTTTTTGTCCAAGCTTGGGTGAGCCATTTTGTCCTCGCTCCTCCGCTGATCATTACGAACGATGAGATCGACCTTGCCGTGAAAGTCCTGGACGATGCCCTGCATATTGCTGACGATCTAACTGCATGAGCCACCACACGGATCAACCGGGAAGCGGCGGCATGGTGAACACCGGGTTGCTACCCATCCAAAAGAAGTGAGCAGGATAAAAGAATAAACTCAGTAGTCGAAGATGGCGGATTGAATGGACAACCTTGCAGCTAAACTCACCAACGAAGAATACGAAAAGAATTTCGCAGAGCTGCATGCTCCCTTCTCGCCTAATTCTGCAACGGCAGAGGCGAATCGCTGTCTCTACTGCTTTGACTCACCCTGCATGAAAGCTTGTCCCACGCACATCGACATTTCCACGTTCATCGAGATCTTCAATCAATTGCGCCTGGTCGATCG
>CAYYHS010000732.1:0-1800 GCA_964471785.1 uncultured Chitinophagaceae bacterium | reverse complement strand
CGTCGATAACAGCATTGCGGTAAATGGAACATGTCTGACGGTCGTTGGCCGAAAGAAGGGAGTATTCGCCGTCGAAGCCGTGAAGGAGACCTTGAAGAAAACAAATCTGGGTCTATTGCGAGTCGGAAGTTCCGTAAACCTCGAGCGGCCTGTTTCGCTCAATCAGCGATTAGGCGGGCATTTGGTTCAAGGGCATGTAGACGCGACGGGGGCTGTGCTCGAACGAAGGACGCTCGAGGCAAGTTGGATGTTTACCGTCCGATTTCCTGTCCGGTTCCGGAAATACCTTATACCTGTAGGATCGGTTTCGGTAGATGGAGTAAGCCTGACCGTCGCCAACTTGAAGAGAGACCATTTTGAAGTGGCCATTATCCCGTATACGTTCGAGAACACCATCTTTGGTGAATATAAGATTGGGTCGAAAGTAAACCTGGAATTTGACCTAGTAGGGAAATATATTGAATCGTTGATAAGGAATAAATGAGGTTCTAAGGTTCCCAATTGCTATTATTCTTCAACTAGCTCAAGATTATGGAAAATATTTTTCGGTCAAAAATCACAAGGATCGTTCTTTGGACGCTGGGCATCATCGTGGCGATAGTCCTTTTGCTCGATAACGTCATCCTCCCATGGTATGTAAATCACGGTGGAACTCTCGCTGTTCCCGATGTTGTCGGAATGCAGGAAGCTGATGCGATCCGGGTATTGGACTCGCTCAGTCTGATGCCGAGACGGGGTGAAATCAGGTCCGACAAAGATTACCCGGAAGGAACGGTTGTGGCTCAAAACCCAGCCCCTCCACAGGTCGTGAAGCCAAATCGCCGCGTTTACTTGACGATCAGCGGCGGAGAACAGCTTGCCGTCGTCCCGGACTTGAAGGGGCGTTCGATGCGCGATACGAAATTCGCATTGGACAGGGCGGGGTTGAAACTCGGAGGAGTTAAGAGAGAGATCTCCAACGAGTTTCCGGAGGGAACGATTGTCTCCCAAGATCTCGCTGCCGGTGCAAAAATTAAGCGAGGGTCGTACATTGGAGTGACGCAAAGTACCGGGCAGTCGATGGACAGCTTGCTCGTGCCGAGCGTCATAGGAAAGACATTGAGCGACGCACAGAAGATTCTGACGCAAAAGGGTTTTAAAATCGGAAACATTTCATTCCAACCGAACGCAGATTTGCTGCCGAATACAGTGATAGACCAACTGCCGCGAATGAACGACGTTGTCAGCTATGGGAAATCCATCGATCTTTTTGTTGCACAAACACCCGAGAAAAAAGGGATCGTTCGCGAACATTGAACTCTCAAAGCACCTTCTAGCCACTTCTTATGAACAACATACTCTCCTGGTTAATCTTCGTAGTAGCGGCTCTATTAGAGATTGGGGGCGATGCCGTGATCCGGAAAGGATTGCGTAGTTCAGGATTGCTCCTCATCGCAGCCGGCTGTGTTATGCTTGGCTTTTACGGCCTTATCGTCAATACGGTGAAATGGGATTTTTCCAGACTGCTCGGCGTCTATGTTGCTTTCTTTGCAACCATCACACTAGTCATTAGTCGGTTAGTCCTTAGAGAAAATGTTTCGACCTCGACCTGGGTCGGGATGGCCGTGATAGTCTGCGGCGGCTTGATAATACAGTTTGGTCAGAAATAAGTTTGCTATTCATGCGGATCAATTTCGGCATTGGCTGCTGGTGCCGTTTCCAAAAAATACGATTGTATTTTTGGAAAATGTTTCTTTGATTGGCAACTACCCCACCCTAGCCCTCCCCTTTTAGGGGAGGGAAATTCCTCTCCCCCTGTGC
>CAYYHS010000731.1:0-1809 GCA_964471785.1 uncultured Chitinophagaceae bacterium | reverse complement strand
TCAGCACTTTGTATTTGCTCTTGGGACAAGCAGCCAACATCATCGGAGTCGTGTTGGCCAGACCAGTTTCCGATAAGATTGGCAAGAAAAACACCTTTATGGTTGCCATGATCAATGCCGCCATTCTGAGTTTTGTCTTTTTCTATCTCGACAGGACGAGCATTGAAATGATATTAGCGTTTCAGTTCTTGATCAGTATCAACGCCGGTATCATCTTCCCGTTGGTCTGGTCGATGTATGCCGATACAGCAGATTTTTCCGAATGGAAGAACGGCCGGCGCGCTACAGGATTGGTCTTATCAGCGGCAGCGATGTCGCAAAAAATCGGAGCTTCTATTGGTATTGCGGCGGTCGGATGGATTCTTGCCATTTACGGCTACCAGGCAAATGTCGAACAGACTGAAACGGCACAAAACGGCATACGCATGATGCTGAGCATCTACCCAGCCATAGGGGCCTTGCTGGCGGCAGTATTTGTCTTCCTCTACCCGTTAAAGGAATCGGTTCTCGAGAAGATAAGCGCCGAGCTAACGGTTTTCCGTTCAACGGGTAAGAAAGCTGAGTGAACAGATGGCGTTGTTAACCAAAGAAGTTCAGTCAGTCAATTTTTTGTGCGACAAGATAATGATTGCGATCATCAACGACGATTAAGCCGAAAACCCACAACTGACGGTCGAAAATCATCATCAAACAAACAAGAATGCAATTAAAGGCAGTTGAACAACATGGATAAAAAAATCCGATGGGGAATTCTCGGCACAGGTTGGATTGCCGAGAAGATGGTCGACGCACTTTCGGTTGTCGATGACGCAACATTAGTGGCGGTCGGTTCCAGAACGAGAGAAAAAGCGATCGAATTCGCGCGCAAGCATCATGTAGATATAGCGCACGGGTCATACGAAGAGCTCGCCAAGGATCCCCAGGTAGATGTAGTATACATCGCCACTCCGAACACCTCTCACTGCGACAACACCCTCTTATGTTTGAGGAATGGTAAAGCAGTGCTCTGCGAGAAACCGTTTGCAATGAATGAAGAAGAAGTGCTGCGAATGATTTCGACGGCACGCGAGCATAATGTCTTCCTGATGGAAGCATTCTGGACCCGCTTCCTGCCTTCCATCAGCAAGATCCAAGAAATAATCGCCTCAGGAGTTTTAGGAGAGGTTCGACATATCAAATCGGACCATGCTAAGTTCAGAACATTTGATCCGAACAACCGCGCGTTCAACAAGAGCCTCGGCGGGGGTTCACTCCTCGATATTGGAATCTACCCCGTATTCCTGACTCTACTTCTTTGGGGAGAGCCTGACCAGATCGACAGCGTTCCATATATCGGATCTACCGGCGTGGATGAGAGCCTTGCCCTTACGTTCAAATACAACGACGGGCGCATCGCAACCTTGTATTCGAGTTTTGACGTCGACTCTACTGTCGAAACAGATATTTGCGGAACCGAGGGGCGAATAAATATGAACCGGTGGTGGTTTTGCCCCGTTCCTATAGAATTGGCGAAGGGGGAAAGCAAGCCGGAGACGATACCGCTAAAGTACGTCGGCAACGGATACAACTATGAAGTTGAGGAGGTGGTGAGGTGTCTGCGCTCGGGAAAGAAGGAAAGCGATATTCTGCCGCTCGATTTCAGCCTTCGCCTCATCAGACTCCTGGACCGAATTAGAAAGCAGATGGGATTGACCTACGATGCGGATATTGGGGTTGGAAGGAAATGATTCTGCCCGCCATCGAATCCTCACACTGAATACAACGTGCTCCATTCCGCAGTCGTATATCTTTAATAGACGGGCCTGTCAA
>CAYYHS010000730.1:0-1809 GCA_964471785.1 uncultured Chitinophagaceae bacterium | reverse complement strand
GAATGACAAACTGAGACACTGGCTGCCGTCGGTTGTATTTCCTTGCCTCTTTTGATATATTTCTCTGGATAATTCAGACAGCATGAAAAAATTAGATATCATACGGCTTCACAACGCAATATTTTACGCTTATCACGGCGTAATGTCCGATGAGCAGAACCTCGGTGGAAAATTCGAAGTCGATCTTGATCTCCATTGCGACCTTTCCGATGCAAAACAGAGCGATACGTTGCATCGGACGGTGAATTACGAAAAAGTGTACGGAGTGATGAAAGAGGCCGTTGTAGGGAAGAAATACTTTCTGATCGAGGCCCTCGCGAATTCTATCGCCGACAAAGTGTTGGATGGATTTTCGGAAGTGCAAAAAGTCGTCGTTCGTGTCCGAAAACCGGGTGCAGCGATTCACGGCATTATCGACCATGTAGAAGTCGAGGTAGAGTCCGAGCGAGCCGGGCGAGGATAACCTGCGCAATGCGTGAAGTGTATCTTGGCATTGGGTCGAACACCGGCGACAAGCTTCACTATCTCGTCTCTGCCGTCAAGCAGATGAAGGGAAGCCGGTCGATTCTTTTGAAGAATGTTTCGAGCATTTACGAGACCGAACCGGTTGGCATCAAAGGTCAACCTAATTTTCTGAATGCGGCTGTGCGGATTGAGACATCGTTCAGTCCGCGGGACCTGCTTCGCTATCTTAAATCACTCGAAGGGCAACTCGGGCGCCGGCAAAGAACCCGCTGGGGACCCCGCGAAATTGATATCGATATATTATTGTACGGCGATTTCGTGCTCAACGAACCCCCTCTCACGATTCCTCATGCAGAGATGAATAATCGAAGATTTGTGCTCCAACCCCTTGCTGAAATTGCGGCGAAGGCAATTCATCCGGTATTGCACGCCACTGTCGGAGAGTTGCTCACCGGTTGCCGCGATACGAGTCTTGTCGAGCGGTCGGAGGAACTCACTGTTTCTTTTCTTTCACTCGTGGAAGGTTGATTGTGGCAACTCCGCACGCGGATGTCCGATATCTTGCAGTCGAAGGAGTCATAGGCGCCGGGAAGACCTCGCTCGCTCGCATGGTATCGGAACGGCTAAATGCGCGTTTGGTGCTTGAAAAATTCGAAGAGAACCCTTTTCTTGAGCGGTTCTACCAGGACCCCGATCATTACGCATTTCAGACGCAAATATTTTTCCTCCTAAGCCGGTACAAGCAACAACAGGAATTGTTCCAGGCAGACCTCTTTCAAAATACGCTCGTCACCGATTATATCTTCGAAAAAGACAAGATCTTTGCTTACCTGAATTTGCAGGACGATGAATTGCGGCTGTATGAGACTCTTGTCACTTCCATCGAAAAGACAATTCCAACTCCTGATTTGGTCGTCTACCTGCAGTCGAGCGTTGACCGTTTGATGGAGAACATCAAGGAACGGGGTCGGAGTTACGAAGAAAACATGTCCGAAGAGTATATCCGCGATCTCAACGAGGCGTACAACTACTTTTTTTTCCGGTATAAGAATGCCCCCCTCTTGATTGTCAATGCGACGGAGATCGATTTCGTGAATGAGAAAGAGGATTTCGAAGAATTGTACAACGAAATCCTCCGCCCCAACCGCGCTGCCGTCGAATATTACAATCCTCGTTCAAAGAAAGTGTAATCCCTGTTATGTTCCGGTTGATTCTTTGGATAATTATTATTTACATTTTTGCCAAGATTCTTGGAGTAATCCTGCAAATTGTGAGGCCCCTGTTCACATCGTCGAAGGTGCCGAAACCTAAAGTGCGGGATAAGATGGCAAAAGAGCAATTCGA
>CAYYHS010000729.1:0-1813 GCA_964471785.1 uncultured Chitinophagaceae bacterium | reverse complement strand
CAATCTACAACGAATTCGGCAACGGCATGCCCGACCCGACCGCGATCAGGGATTTCTTGAGTTATGCTACGAGTCACTGGACTCCTGCGCCCCGCTACGTGTTGTTTTTCGGAGACGCGAATTATGACTACAAGAATATTCTGGGCACAGACAGAAATTGGGTGCCGACGTACGAGACACCGGAGTCCAACAATCAGCTCTACACGTACGCCTACGACGATTTCTTTTCGTACCTGAACCCGGGGGATGATGCGACAGTGACTCTTGCCCAAGGGCGGCTTCCAGTTAGGACTATCGATGAAGCACGGCTTGCTGTCGACAGGATAATCCAATACGAAACGTCGGCTCCGCTCGGCGCGTGGAAGAATTTGATCACCATCACTTCCGACGACCAGAATATCAACGGCGTGCTCGACCAGGCTCCCAATCCGATTCAGGCGGAGACCTTAGCGGAGAATTATGTTCCAAAATCATACAACGTGAAGAAGATCTACGAACCCGACTATCCGACCGTCATCGCCTCGTCGGGAAGGACCAAGCCCGAGGTGCGGCAAGCAATTCTGGATCAGGTCAACGCCGGAACGCTTGTTCTCAATTACACGGGACACGGAAACCCGACGGTCTGGTCGCACGAGACGATTCTGACCAAAGACGATGTGATCAACCAATTCTTCAACGGAAATCGGCTGACGTGCATTATTGCTGCAACGTGTGATTGGGGACGGTTCGATGTGCCAGGAATCCAAAGCTCGGCCGAAGAGGCTCTTCGCAATTCGCGCGGCGGTGCAATCATGGTCGTAAGCGCAGATAGAGCAGTGTACTCAAATGAGAATGCCAGGATCAACACAGACTTATACAACTATATCCTTCCCTCTGATCTCTATGCCCGCACCCCCCGTATGGGAGATGCTCTCATGATGGCAAAAAACGACGGAGGAGACCTCAGCAACAATCGAAAATATCACTTGCTTGGCGATCCCACGCTGCGGCTCGCGATACCAAAACTAGTCATGCAGGTCGATTCCATTAACGGTGTTCCGGTCTCGGTCACTTCGTTCGACACACTCCAGGCACTAAGCAAAGTGAGGATTAGCGCATCAGTCCGGGATAAGGCCGGCGCTATCCTGAATATTAACAGCGATTCCGCGCTTGTCACTGTCTACGATGCAGACCGAACGGATTCAACATATGATCCTGAGGTCAACTTTGCCTTCGAGTTTCTGAAACCGGGCGCGACAATTTACAACGGACAGAGCACGATCCATAACGGCCTCACCTCCGCAACGTTTGTGGTTCCGAAAGATATTTCGTACGGCAACGCGCAGGGCAAAGTGTCGATCTATTTTTCCGGAGATGGAACAGACGGCAGGGGCTACACGGACAGGGTGGTTGTCGGTGGAACGGCATCGGTGCTGACGAACGATACGCAGGGGCCTTCGATTCAGGTATTTTTCGACTCTCGCACGTTCCGTTCGGGGGATCTCGTGAACGAGAACCCTTTGCTCATCGTAGACCTCGCCGACAGCAGCGGGATCAATTCCGCCGGGTCAAGTGTGGGGCACCGCATCGAGGCATGGCTAGACGGCGACACTAAGAGCACGGACCTGACTGCGAACTACCAAGGAGCCAAGGATAATTTTCAGGCCGGCACCGTTCTGTATCAATTGCAGGGGCTCGTGCCAGGCCAGCACACGCTCAAGGTTCGGGCGTGGGATGTTTATAACAACTCGTCGACGAGCCAGACGGATTTCACCGTGGCCTCGAGCACATCGCTTGCCCTCCAAAATGTTTTTAATATACCTAATCCGGTCCG
>CAYYHS010000728.1:0-1820 GCA_964471785.1 uncultured Chitinophagaceae bacterium | reverse complement strand
ACCAGATACGCAAAACATTGTGGACTTCCAACCCTCAGGGCGAGCTGATTACGATCATTGAGGCAGAGGATGACAAAGACGAAGGCCTCAAAATCGTATCACACATCCAGGAACAATGCGCGAAAATGAAACTGGACCTCAAGGATTTTGCCGTCTTGTATCGCACCAACGCGCAGTCCAGGTCGCTGGAGGATGGATTAAGAAGGAACGGCATTCCGTACGTCATCATCGGGGGAGTTGAATTCTACAAGCGAAAAGAAATCAAGGATGTCCTGGCGTATCTCCGGGTCATTGTCAATCCGAAAGACGAAGAGGGACTCTTACGGATCATCAATTATCCTGTCCGCGGAATCGGCGACACGACGATCGACAAGCTGCTGCTCCTCTCGCACGCCCAAGGGGCGAAGGATGTTTTTGAAGTGTTGAAGAATGTCAACACGGTCACGTCGATAGGCGAGAAGACGAGAAATGGAATTCTTCAATTCGCGGCTCTCATCCAAAAATACATCGATCTGAAAACCCAGATGTCCGCGAGCGAATTGGCGCGGGCGATGGTCGACGAACTCGGAATTCTCCGGAGCCTGAAAGAGGAGGCGACGCCTGAAGCACTGGGTCGATGGGAAAACATCCAGGAGCTCCTTTCGGCGATCACCGAGTTCACATCGGAAAAGCCCGAGGCGAAGCTTGAAGACTTTCTCGAAGAGGTCTCGCTTGTCTCGCCTGTCGACGAAGCCGTGGATCAGCGGAATGCAGTAACGTTAATGACTCTTCATGCGGCGAAGGGACTCGAGTTTCCGGTCGTCTTCATCGGCGGATTGGAGGAGGGACTGTTTCCGTTGTATCAGGTTGCTCCGGAGCCGGACGAGATGGAAGAGGAACGGCGTTTGTTTTATGTCGGAATAACCCGCGCGATGAAAAAATTATACATGACGCACACCCGGCTCCGCTATCGATTTGGAGATGTCACGTATCCGGTGATCTCGAGGTTCGCCGAAGAGATCGACTCGTCGCTCATCCAGCATGAGTCTTCCCGACATTTCTCACTCTCCGGGTCCCGTCCCGACTCGCGTCCGCGCCGCTCGGACAGTGAGACGCCGGTCAAGTCGAGCTTCTCCGGCGAGAGAACCCATACGCCGAAGTACGGAGCCGAGAAAGATCAGACGCCCGACTATGAAAATGAGTCGCAAGAGGTTGTCGTGTTGAGGGTCGGCGCGAAGGTAGAGCACGAAGCGTTTGGGAAAGGAAAAATTCTTCAGCTCGCCGGAAAGGGAGATTCATCGAAAGCGGTGGTTCTGTTTGAAAGCGTGGGTGCAAAGAACCTCATGCTCAAATATGCGAAGCTTCGTCTTCTCTGACATTGGTCAGAGGTCGGCGTCGAAACTGCGTGAGCGCAGCAAGGTCATATTGCCCCAATAGTCGCGGTGGATGTAGTGAGTGATGATCGCAGTGAATTGGGGAATCAAGTTCGGAGGGAGGAGGAAGCAGATGCGCGACGCTTTCCCGTTGTTCGGATTCCTATGGTCGAAGAAGACGTCGTATTGAGTCAATGAATGGAGCGACTCCAGGTCTTCGTCTTCGGTCTTAATGACGCCGATAACATATCGTTGTTGAGCTTCGTCGAAGGCGAAGACGTCCGGCTGTTTCTTCATTTGATCGCCGTAGCCGTCGTTCGGAAGGGATGCCGGCGGCCGCAGTCCCGGAATATTTTTCGCGCCGACGATCGTTAACTGCTCGGATCGAAAATATTCAAGGAGTTCTTCAGCGAGGCGTGTAAGGATCTCTTCCATGGCAGATCTAAAATAATTTTTTCGGTCACGAAA
>CAYYHS010000727.1:0-1821 GCA_964471785.1 uncultured Chitinophagaceae bacterium | reverse complement strand
TGCGAGATGAGGATGGAAAAATAAACGGTTCGCGCACTGCCCGTCCCTCTGAACGGTATCGACCCGACATGTGCATGATAATAGAGATACGAGAGAAGAAATGCGACGGAGGTGGAAAATGCGGCAATCATGAACTTCTTATGAATTGCTCGATTACCCCGACGAATAAAATAATAACCGAAGAGAAGGAGTATCCCGGTGGAGGCATTGAGGATGGCGTTCACGGTAGGTAGAATTCGGAGGTCCATCGACTCAGCTCCTTTCGGCTGCAAGTCTCCTTGCATCATCGATAAGCTTGTTCAGGACTTTTTCGTCCGAAGAATCATAATATCCCCGAATAACTCCCTCCCGGTCCACGAGAACAAACATCGTGCTATGGATGATCGGTTCGGATGCCGAAGACGAGTCGGCGGCGATCGCCAGATGGAATCCTTCGCGAGTCAAATAGCCGATCTTATTTTTATCGCCTGTGAGAAAAAGCCAGCGCGACGGCGATGCCTTATAAAGCTCTGCATACTGCCTGAGAACCTCGGGCGTATCTCGCTCGGGGTCGACACTGAACGACACAAGAAGGATATTCTTGACATCCTTCAATTGTTCCTGAAAGTTCGCCATCGTGCTGCTCATAATCGGGCAGCTTCCCCCGCAATTCGTAAAGATAAAGTCGGCGATCCAGACCTTCCCCTTCAGGTCGTTGAGAGGAAGTTTCTCGCCGCTCCGCTCCGTCAGAGTGAAATCCGGAACGGCGCTCAGGTGCGGAAGGAGACTCTTGGAAGGCAAGTGCATCTGGGTATAGATGAAAGAGAATGCAACTGCGATGATCACAAATCCGAGAAAGCCCCAAAGGAAATAGGCACGAAACTGCAATCGTTGAGGTTCTTCGTTCATGGTTTCTTCCTTACAGAGATCATCGAGCCAAAAAGGACGGCTGCGCAAAAAGCGACTGTCACCGCTACGCAAAGTGTGAATTCTCCAGGCTGACTTCGAAGCTGATGGTAGAGCAATGCTCTCGTGGCAGTGATTGCGTAGGTGAGCGGATTGATCGCCATGAGGAATCGAAGCCACCCCGGTGCCCCTTCCATGGGAAAGAGCGAACCCGAAAGAAGCCAGAGAGGAATCAGAAAGAGGTTGACAATAGCATGGAACCCTTGGGTCGACTCCATCCTCCATGCGATGAGAAATCCGAGTCCTGTCAGACCGAAGGCCACAAGAAAAAGAAGAACAAGCAAGGAGAGCAAATGTATGGCATCAAAGCTAATTCCGATGAAGGGTGCGAGAACGAGGAAGATGGCAGCCTGGAGGACTGCCAACGTTGTGCCGCCGAGTATTTTACCCAGTGCAATGCTGCTGCCGGAAATGGGCGCGACAAGTACCGACTGGAGAAATCCCTCGTTCCTGTCTTCAATGATTGAGATCGTGGAGAAGATCGCGGTGAAGAGCATAATCAACAGAATTGTCCCGGGGAAGAAATACTCGAGATAGTTCGTCCCCCCTATCGGCATCGAACTCTTGAATGAGGTGCCAAGGCCCGACCCGATGAAGAACCAAAATAGAATCGGCGAACCGATGACGCCGATCATTCTGCTCCGCTGGCGCACGAACCGAACCACCTCGCGCATCCAGAGTGAATAGGTGGGTAGAATAAGTTCCGGGAAAATGTTCATGGTGCTCACATGAGAATGATTTCATCTTGCGACAGATCTTGCATGCGAATCACACCGAATAGCGTTTCGGTATCATGCGAGAAGACATCCTGAACCTGGTCGACGAGTTACATTGTCATTCCCGTCCCGTATGAAGAACGGAATAAACTCCAGCGGG
>CAYYHS010000726.1:0-1823 GCA_964471785.1 uncultured Chitinophagaceae bacterium | reverse complement strand
TCATGTTTGTTGCCTCGAGGATCGGCGTGACGAACTATTATTTCAAATATTACATCACGAACTTTTCGGACGTAACACACAACACGATCAACTACACATTTCTCTGGTGGAATTTCAACTGGGGCTTTGAAGAAGTGACAACGGTCTTCAATACACTTGGCCAGGGGTGTGCAATTCTCGGCGCACTGCTTGTTCCCCTGTTGACCAAGAGGATAGGAAAGAAAAACGGCTTCCTTGCGTTGTTTGTGATCGCCATGCTCAGCACAGCCGCATTCTATTTCTTAACACCCGAACACCTCACCCTAATCTTCTTACTCCAGATCATCGGGTCATTATCGGGCGGCCCATTATCTGTGGTCATTTGGGCGATGTATGCGGACACCGCCGATTACTCTGAATGGAAGAAAGGCCGCCGAGCGACTGGCCTCGTGTTCTCCGCCTCGGCGACGTGCCAGAAGGTTGGATGGGCGATCGGTGCGTTATTCACCGGCGCGCTTCTTTCTGCATATGGTTTCATGGCGGACAAGCCGCAATCTGCGGAAGTCAATCATCTCCTGGTTTCACTCATGAGCATTATCCCTGCAGTGTTCGGGATTCTTTCAATCATCCTGATTCTCTTCTATAAACTCGACGAGAAGACAATGATGGGTATCGCGAAGGACCTTGTCGATAGAAGGAAGGCGAGCGGTAACGAAGCGCTGACGGTGTAATTGTCCACGAAGCACACGAAGAAACCATTTACCGGCACCTTCGTGTTTCTTCGTGTCCTTAATGGATTTCATGCTGATAATTTAATAACTAAGTCACATTCTCACGATTATCAAAGGACATCAATATGAAAAAAACAATTGTTGGCAAAGCATTGCCTAATATTCCGTGGCAGAAAAAACCAAAAGGATACACGGATGTCGTCTGGAGATACGACAAGAATCCCGTTATTGATAGAAAACCGATCAAAGATTCGAGCCGGGTCTTCAACAGCGCCATCATTCCGTACAAGAATGAGTTCATCGGCGTCTTCCGGGCGGACCACTACAACGGGTATCCGAATTTACATCTCGGGCACAGCAAAGACGGTTTGCATTGGAATGTCCAGGACGAGATCATCACGTTCCAGAATGAAGACGGCACGCCCGCCAAACCGATTCTGTACGGGTACGATCCGCGCCTTCTGGAGATCGATGGGACGTACTACATTTTGTGGTGCAACTATTCCAGCGGACCGACAATCGGCATCGCTAAGACAAAGGATTTCAAAACCTTTATACAGCTTGAGAACGCGTTTCTCCCCTTTAACCGCAACGGCGTTCTCTTCCCGAGAAAAATAAACGGCAACTATGTCATGCTCAATCGACCCAGCGACAACGGGCACACGCCGTTCGGCGACATCTACTTGAGTCAAAGCCCGGATTTAACCTACTGGGGGAAGCATCGTCTCGTGATGAAGACCACTCATTACTGGTGGAAAAATACCAAGCTTGGCGCCGGTGCGGTTCCGATTGAGACGACAGACGGTTGGCTGATGATTTATCACGGTGTGTGCACGACATGCAGTGGATTCATTTACAGCATTGGTGCAGCCCTGCTGGATATCGACGATCCTTCCAAAATCATCGCCGACTGCGCGAACTATATTCTCACACCGGAAGCTCCGTACGAGACAATCGGGTTTGTTGCAAACGTCTGCTTCCCATGTGCAACACTTCAGGATGCGGATACCGGAAGAATGGCAATCTTTTACGGCGCAGCGGACACATACTGCGCGCTTGCTTTCACACAAGTGGATGAACTCATCGCCTACATCAAAGCTCATCCGAATAAAC
>CAYYHS010000725.1:0-1826 GCA_964471785.1 uncultured Chitinophagaceae bacterium | reverse complement strand
TTAGTAGCTCTCTTCACGGGAGGGAAAATTCTTCGCCTTAACATCCTTGATATAGCCTTTGAAAGCCCCCCTCATCGACTCCGAAAGCTTCGCATATGTCCGCACAAATCGAGGATGGAACTGCTCGTTCATCCCCAGCATATCGTTGGTGACGAGGACCTGCCCGTCACATGATGCCCCCGCACCGATCCCTATCGTGGCGCAAGAAACGCTCTTTGTTACCTTGGCGGCAAGTGATGTGGGAATTTTCTCGAGCACAATGGCAAACACGCCGACCCGATCCAACACCATAGCATCTTCAATAAGTTGCTTTGCCTCCGCCGTTTCCTTGGCACGCACTTCATAGGTCCCGAACTTGTAAATAGACTGCGGGGTCAGGCCAAGGTGCCCCATGACCGGAATACCGATATCGACGAGCTGCCGAACGAGCGGTTCGATGCGCTTTCCCCCTTCCACTTTTACCGCTTCAGCGCCCGACTCCTTTAGCACGCGTCCGCAATTTCTCACCGCTTCCTCTGTATTGACTTGGAATGACATGAAGGGCATGTCGGCAACAAGCATCGCGCGCTTCACTCCCCTTCTCACTACTTTGGTATGGTAAATAATTTCGTCGAGCGTCACCGGAAGCGTTGTTTCAAGACCCTGGAACACGTTGCCAACTGAGTCGCCGACAAGAATAATATCAATTCCCGATTCATCGAGGAGTTTAGCCGTCGCGAAATCGTATGCCGTGAGCATCGCAACTTTTTCGCCCGACTTTTTCATGCTGAGAATCACCTTTGTCGTGATTCGTTTGTATTCACTCGGATGAGAACTCATGGCAGTGACCTTTCGTCAAGATGAGTGATTGTCGTGCGCAAGCTCCATTTCTTCAGCGACCTCGAACGCTTCATACTCGATGTCGGTCATCTCAATGTTCCAAGCCTCCTCAAATCCTTTGCGTATCGCGACTGCGACTTCGTCAAAGGAGACACTGGCACCCAGCACCGAGGTAAGATCGGTGGTTTTCGTCTCAAGCATCGTCCGAAGTGAGCGCCGGAATTCAAGATCTTTCGCATCGACCAGCTCGGAGAGGAGTTGATGACCTGGTCCAAGCAAGATCGATCCGTGCTGCAGGACGACATCGTTCCCCGCCGCAGAAGCATATCGACGCTGAGCGCTCCCGACGAGTTTCTTTCCGCGGGATTGGATTTCGAAACGAGACGAACTCGAAAAGCACGGGATAGACGTCGGACTTTGATAGAGCCTGCCGAGATCCGGCTGGGCCCTTGCGAAGTCCACGTCAGCGCCGAGACTCCGCAGCCCTGTCACCAAAGCCTCGCTGATCTCAGCGTAAACTGTTGAGATGTTTTTTCCCCTTCCTTCCATCACGGCGCTGTATGTCAACTCATCCGCATGCAAAATGGCCCTGCCGCCGGTCGGTCTTCTCACAATGTCTATTCCGTATTCCGCGCATCTTCTTTCATCGATATCGCTCATCTGCTGATGGAATCCGAGAGAGAGTGCGTGAGGCGCCCATCCATAAACGCGCAGTGTTGGAGAGCCGTCGCCTCGCGATAGTGCACGGGCCAACGATTCATCCATATGCATATTGAATGCACCCGGACGGAAGCCAGTGTTCAGAAATTGCCATCGCGCCGGCTGGCTGCAACTATTCGCGGCGGATATCATGAGCGGGTGTGGGTGGTAATAATGCCCCGTTTGCTTCGTTCGATAAACAAGAGCAATCGTTTCACTTCTGGGGTCAGCGTCAACTCCTCTTTTATCCTCTGGACGGCTTGGCTTACATTAAGTTTCGAGAAATATAGGAGTCGATAGGCCTGGTC
>CAYYHS010000724.1:502-1831 GCA_964471785.1 uncultured Chitinophagaceae bacterium | reverse complement strand
TGCGGTCTGTACTCATCTGGGGTGCATCACGAACTGGAAACCGGACCAGGGAATTATTGCCTGTCCGTGTCATGGCAGCAAATTCAATACAGACGGAACAAAAGTAGCCGGCCCGGCGCCGCGTTCGCTCCCCCGGTTCTCGATCGTGTTGGACGATGCCGGCCAACTTGTTGTCGACAAATCGGTGGTTGTGGGCGATGATGCAACGCTCAAAGTATAATACACAACGGAGGCAGCATGAAGGAACACAATAAGTACTGGGAGAGAGTCCAGGCAGATATTTGCGCAAACTGTGTCGACAGAAAAGGAGAGGCAGAGTGCGGACTTACGGGAGATGTTGAGTGCGGATTGCAGCGATTCTTTCCCGGCATTGTCGATTCCGTCCTCTCCGTGCAGAGCGAAAACTTTGCTCCTTATGTGGCGGCTCTTAGGGAAAAAGTCTGCGCGTCGTGCGATCAACAATCGGAAGACGGAGACTGCCAGGCACGCGCCAGAGTCGATTGCGGTCTTGACAGATATCTTCCAATGATCATCGATAGCATTGAAAGCTTCAAGACGGAACTCAACGGCACCTCCACCGAATATCCAAGGGCCTCATGAACCGGTTTACAGAGCAGCTTGTTCGATCGCGGGTGTGGCGTTCAATCTTTCGACACGGGCTTCCGTTGTCGAATCGGACTCGAGCGGAAGCAGTCTTCTACAACTTCTTCCTCCATGTTCATCCCACGAAGGTCCGCAGACGTTCGATCAGGTTTACTTATACATGGGGACTTGGAGGCCTGTCAGCCGGATTGTTCATCATCCTGACTGTGACGGGTGCATTGCTCATGCTCTATTACCGGCCGTCGGTCCACGAGGCATACTGGGATATGAAAAACCTCCAGTTCGTCGTCTCCTCCGGCCAATTCCTCAGAAACATGCACCGGTGGGCAGCTCATGCGATGGTTGCAGTAGTCTTTCTTCATATGCTCCGCGTCTTCTTTACTGGATCGTACCGGCCCCCGAAAGAATTCAATTGGGTGATCGGAGTTGTTCTTCTCGTGATGACCATCCTGCTTAGTTACACAGGCTATCTTCTCCCATGGGATCAGTTGTCATTTTGGGGGATATCGGTAGGAACAAATATGGTTCGAGCAGTCCCGTTTGGGATGGGAGACAAAATCTCCTATCTCCTCCTCGGCGGCAACATCGTGGGCGAAAATGCACTGGTCCGATTTTATGTGCTGCACTGTTTTGTTATTCCGGTGGCGGCGATGATCTTCATGGGAATACATTTTTGTATATTACGAAAGGAAGGAGGAGTTTGAATAGCGCCAATTAATAAGCATA
>CAYYHS010000724.1:0-492 GCA_964471785.1 uncultured Chitinophagaceae bacterium | reverse complement strand
TGAAGCTGAACACGAATCCACAAGACAATCGCAAGAACATAATGGAAACCAAAAAAGACTTTAACGTAGAATCATCGTCGGATGCAAAGAAGGTCCCGAAGCGAATCGCGTTTATAAAACCGCGGACGAGCGCGCGGGTCAGGTCGGACGAAGAGGATATGGTAATGACCGTCCCGAACCTTGTGGTACGGGAAGTTATCGCCTTCGAGATCCTCCTTCTTGTTCTGGCCGTCATGTCTCTCTTATTCAATGCGCCGTTGGAATGGATTGCCAATCCCGAACACACGCCGAATCCCGCCAAGGCTCCCTGGTATTTTCTCGGACTGCAGGAATTGCTCCATTATTTTCCACCTATCGTTGCCGGTGTTATCCTGCCGGGTCTGGTCGTTGTGGCGCTTATCGTGATTCCCTATTTCTCGGTGAACCTCAAACAAGAGGGGCTGTGGAAGCAGAACAAGCGGCAGACGCTCATGGTCATCCTTATCTCGGTCG
>CAYYHS010000723.1:0-1832 GCA_964471785.1 uncultured Chitinophagaceae bacterium | reverse complement strand
TGATGAAGGAAGAGAACGAGAAGTATCATTTTCTGATAACGAACACGCTTGAGTATAATCCGGAGATATTGAAGCGCTACGTCAATTTCATGAGTAATCCGGATGAACAGACAGCGATTGCCCAATTCGGGAAGGATGACAAATATTTCGGCGTAGCGTTGATGATGGTGACGCTGCCAGGTCTTCCGATGTTTGGCCATGGCCAAATTGAAGGGTTCACTGAAAAGTATGGAATGGAGTACAAAAAAGCGTACTACGACGAGTTTCAGGATAATCAGTTAGTTCGGCGGCACGAGCACGAAATCTTTCCGATCATGAATAAGCGCCACCTCTTCAGCGACGTGACCAATTTTGAGTTCTATCCTTTTCACGACGCAAGGGGCTCCGTCAACCATAATGTGTTTGCGTACTCGAACATGTCGGGGAACGAACGGGCGTTGATATTCTATCATAACAAATATCAGGAATGCAAAGGATGGATACGATGGAGCTCTCCTAAGTCGCTGCAAGAGGGGGGGGGGACGCGGAGCAGTGTTACGAAGACTCTCGGCGAGGCGCTGAGAATTAATTCCGAAGAAAGATTCTTCTATATATTCAGGGACTATAAATCGAACTTAGAATTTGTTCGGTCGGGCAAAGAAATTCATGAACGCGGAATGTATGCAGAATTGAAGGCTTTTGAGTATCAAATCTATCTGGACTTCAGAGAGGTCGAAGATCACACCGGGGAATATTCGCGCGTGGCTCGACAACTTCATGGGAAAGGAGTTCAAAGCATCCAACAGGTTCTGGCAGAAATGCGTCTTGCACCGGTTCATGACGAGATCGCACGGCTTCTCAGCAAGGACAATGTTGAAGCATTGAACGCATATTGCTTCGCTTCTGCCAAGCAAAAAGGCGCTTCCAAGAAGATGAAGGATATTGAAACCCAGTTCGCGACGCTTTGTGAAGAGGCTGGAAAATTCAAGCAACTTGCTTTTGACTCCGCCGTAACTCGCTCTCGTTTTCTGAAAGGCGTTGAAGCGATTGCCTCAGCCTGGACACTTTTGACGGATGCCGCAAAGACAAAAGGCAAAGGCAAATCTGACATACGTAAGAGCGGTGGCACGACCGCAGAAATGCTGAAAGACCTCGCTCACCCAGATAACCTTTTCCTTCTGTATTGTTGGGCCATCGTAGAAGAACTGACGCATCTCCATTCACCGGAATTGTCGGCTGGAAGGACTGTGACTTCGATTGAAGAGTTTGGTCTTGCGAAACCATTCTCGCAGCTATTGCGCGACCGGGGGAGGAGCCGTGGAGACGTGCGGCGGGAGATTTCACTCGTGCGCGTACTAGCCAGACATTCTCATCTTCTCGTTGACGCCGATGCGCACAATCGATTTATAAAAATGGAACAGCTCTTTGATGATTACGAAGTGCGTGAGTTTATCAAAGTGAACCTTCATGAAGGGACGTGGTTTTTCAACAAGGAATCGCTGCAGGAATTGCTCCGATGGCTTTTCTTGATTTCTATCGTTCAGGTCTTGAGAGGGAGCGTGGTTTCTCCTGCGGAGCAAGGAGCTCTGTTTTCGGAGCGATTCGCGTTCATTCGCGAATTAGAGGAACTTTCAACGAAGTCCGGATACGACATGGAAAAGCTGCGAATTCTTCTCTCGCCGTAGCTCCTGCCAAGCAGTTGTTTAGAAGCTTCAAGAGATGTCGCTAAGTGCCTGCATCCAAAGAAGAAGATTTTTTGTCTTAGATATTGACTTTTTAATTTTTATGCATATATTAATGTCAGACCTGTGTGGCGCTTCCTCCCCTGAGCGTCGCACCTTGAAAGGGTCGAG
>CAYYHS010000722.1:0-1833 GCA_964471785.1 uncultured Chitinophagaceae bacterium | reverse complement strand
TTCCCGGGTTCGAAGCTCCGGTCAATCTGGCGTACTCGCAACGGAACAGAAGCGCCTCGGTCAGGATTCCCGCGTACTCGCAGAACCCGAAAGCAAAGAGAGTGGAGTACCGAACGCCCGACCCATCCTGCAATCCCTACCTTGCCTTCTCGGCTCTCTTGTTGGCCGGGCTGGACGGAATTCTGAACAAGCTCGATCCGGGAGAACCGTTGGATAAGGATATCTACGATTTGAGTCCCGAAGAATTGAAGAATGTTCCTTCGGCTCCGGGATCCCTGGACGAAGCTCTTAAGGCTCTGGAACGAGATCACGACTTCCTGCTCAAAGGAGATGTCTTCACGGAGGACGTCATCGATGCATGGATCGATTATAAGATGACGAAAGAAGTTAAGGTGATGGCGCTTCGGCCACATCCGTACGAGTTCCACTTGTACTATGATTGCTGATCGTTCATCGTTTCGTAACTAAAGAAACCCTGCGGCCGAACAGTGCCGCAGGGTTTTTCTTTTCTGCGTTGCATCTAGAACTCGTTTTGTCTATTTTCATACAACTTCGAATGTCCAATATACTTCGAGTTGTATGAATCTCTCCCGCCTTTCCTATGCGATCGATCGCAGAATCTGCTCAATCACGCTTTCCCGTCCAGAGAAAAGAAATGCCCTTGATGATCTTCTTGTGAATGAATTGACGCAGGCGCTTGTCTCGGCGTCCAAGGACTCGGCGGCAAAAGTCATCGTCATTAGAGGAGAGGGTAAAGCATTCTGCGCAGGTGCCGACCTCGACTACCTTCAGAAACTATCGCGCTACGATTTCGCCCAGAACCTCGAGGATTCGAAAAACCTCATGAGGATGTTTCATCTTCTCTATACTATGCGCAAGCCGGTCATCGCCGAAGTGAACGGTCCCGCGATTGCAGGAGGCTCCGGCTTGGCAACGGCGTGCGATATAGTCGTCGCATCGGACAATTCCACTTTCGGTTATTCGGAAGTTTCGCTCGGTTTCATTCCCGCCATCGTTCTCACATTCCTAGTGCGCCGGGTTGGAGAAGGGAGGGCGCGCGAGATAGTGCTGACGGGAAGATCCGTAAGCGCGTCTGAAGCGCATGCCATCGGTCTTGTGAACGAGGTTGTGCCGGCGCCGGAGCTTGCAGGGAGGGTTCAAGAGATTGCAGAAGCGCTCTGCAATAACGCCAGCGCTTCGTCGCTGGGACTTATCAAAGAAATGTTTTCGAAGATGGACGGCCTGAATTTTCCTGACCTGCTCGATTATGCCGCGAATATCAACGCAGCAATCAGAATGTCGGACGACTGCAAGAAAGGGGTTGCCGCATTCCTAAAAAAGGAGAAGATCCAATGGTGAAAGTCACGATGACAGAGAGTGATCTCGCTGCAAGAATTCGTACTGTGCCAGACTTTCCCAAGAAGGGGATAATGTTCCGCGATATCACAACACTCCTGAAGGACGGCACGGCTCTTCATCGGTGTATCGATTTGCTCTCTGAACATTATTTGGATCAACGGATCGACAAAGTGGTCGGGATTGAGTCGCGCGGGTTCATCTGCGGTGCTGCATTGGCCGACCGCCTCGGCTCCGGATTTGTTCCGATAAGAAAGCCGGGGAAGCTCCCGGCAGAAAAGCTGCGGAGAGAATATCAACTCGAATACGGAGTGGACTCGATCGAGATTCACCGCGATGCCATTGTGAAAGGGGAACGGGTGCTCCTTCACGATGACCTCCTTGCCACGGGGGGAACCATCCAGGCGGCGTGCAATCTTGTCGAGGAGCTGGGAGGGAATATTGATCCCACCTAGGCCCTGCAGGTAGAGCACGAGG
>CAYYHS010000721.1:0-1834 GCA_964471785.1 uncultured Chitinophagaceae bacterium | reverse complement strand
CAGACACGTTGCCAAGAACAATTACCGATAACTGCTTTTGCATTCACCTCTGCATAAACAACTGACACAATATATGAAGAAAAGAATCAAATAGAAAAACAATAATCGTTCAGGGGAAAACAGAACTTCGACACACTTTTTGCCGCCATCAACAGCTGTTTCCCGGAGAATGGGGATTGTCCACTCAGCGCACTCGCTTCGTGCGTTCGCTGAGAAAGCGTCGGCGAATCAGTCATTCGATACGCGCAGGATTCAGTCCGTTATTTCTTATTGAAGATGTCGGCATAGCTGATCAAAGTTACACCTTTGTCATGCAGCGCTTGTATCACCATCTTATTGGTAAAGATATCCGTCACAGTCTGCCGGTCACTTGCCAAGGTATTGTTGTGATCGAAGAGTGCAGAGTGCATTTCGCCGTGGTCCAAACCGGGATGTTCGATGAAGACATAGGTTCCGGGAGTGAGGCTGTCTATCGCACAGATAAATTGCTTGATCTTTTCGTCAAGAGTTCTGCCATCATTCCAGCCTCGCACCTCTTTGATCCCGGGTATATGTTCGGTGCGCAATTTGTATTCGCGGGCTACTTGTTCAAACAGTGCATTCACGGCCGGGTCCATGGAATTGAACCCCATGTGGGCGCTTACATGTGAAACCCGGGGAATGCATTTCACGGCCAGTTCGATTTGCGCTCGCAGTTCTTTCTCAATCTCTCCGATTTTCCAGTTGGCCTTCAGCAGGTAGGCGCCCGCGGATGAATCGTTTCCTCCCCAAATCCATTGATGAAAATAACCGTTTCTGTCGACGAGGCTGGGGACATCGGTCACCGGCCGCCATCGAACGCCTTCCCATTCGCTCGTCAGCACGAGATGGATGCCAACATCGATGGATGGATTCTCGTTCAACAATCGGACGGCTTCGGGAAACCATGCGCAGGGAACCATGACTTCGATGCTCCGTGCGATCCCCTCATTGCATGCTTTGATGCACGCGACGTTTGCATCATGGAACGAGCCCATATCGTCGGCTCTGACGATCAAATAAATACCGTCCCCCTGCTGGGCCCGGCTCTGAACGGAAACGATGACGAGCAGAATAAGCAAACGTAGATATTTCATGGCAGGCACCTTCTGAGAAGTAACAATGTTTGATTTCACTTTTGATATGTGGATTCAAACAGATAGTCCCCCGATTCGGCTTCGAACACGGCATACTTGTCTTTGAATTCCTTGAACTCCAGTCCGGAGGATTGGTCGGCGGGCCTGCCGCTTTCCAAAACTTGTGTGCCGGGAAGCGAGGGGACGTAAATCATTGCGCTGCTGTTTGCCGGAACAGTCGCGTGCATAGTGAAATGCGTTCCTTCCATTTTCCAGTCCGAGTTAATCGTGCCGACAACGGCATCATAATGCCCTTTGGCCCAGGTAAGATCGCCGGCCGGCTGAGGCTTTATGTCGAACCGGGCGAACCCGGGAGCCGTGGCATTGATGCCGAGGAGCGATTTGTAGAACCATTCTGAAATGGAACCAAACATGGGATGATTCTGTGAATTCACGGTATCGGGATATTTCCAACTCTCATAGAGAGTCGTGGCGCCATGTGCCAGCATATCGGCATATCCGGGAAAACCTCGCCGGTTGGCAACGGAATATGAAACCTCGTTGCGATCCTCACGCCGAAATACTTCAAACAAGAACTTGGTGCCGAAGATACCGGTTGAAAGGTGCCCTTTATGCTTCTCATAAATTTCCAGAATGAGCTGATTCATCGCCGCTTGCTTTTCATTCTCCGGAACCAAACCGTAGTAGAGAGAAATGAGCTGTGCAGCCTGAGTGCCGGA
>CAYYHS010000720.1:0-1841 GCA_964471785.1 uncultured Chitinophagaceae bacterium | reverse complement strand
TACAACGTCAATGAGCTCTTGTGGATGATTTCGAATTGAGGTTCGCAGAACCGGTTCTACATTGTTTTCCTTCAGTACTCATTCCTCAATATTTTCGTAATCCGATATGTCCTCGAGTCCTTGATGTCTTCTTTTACCTTAGACCGGAAAGAAAGAATGATCTGTCCCACGATTATGTGTCACTGCTAAGTTAGTAAATCCTTTCCCGCATTCGCTGGCAATCTTAGAGCCTAATTCGCCGTTTACAGCACAACTCACCCACGAGGAGTCATTGGACTATGTCCCATCGGCCGATGTATATTATGGCAGGGAGCGTGAGATGGTCTCGAAGAACTTAACAGCGGTATAGGCAAGATATGACTTCACACTACGCACATCGTCCATTCTTAAAGACATTGATACTTCTGGTCATATTACTTACGTGTTTTTGGTTTGCCTCCTTTTTCCCGAATGTTGTTGCAGATTTGATCTTGTCAGTCCTCACTGCCTTTGCGCTAAAACCGGTGGTCACAGTTATTGAATTGCGCCTTAAAATACGCAGGAGATTGGCTGCGTTCATTGTCATATTTTTTATAGCAGGAACCGCAGTCTCCACAGGGTATCTCCTTTTTCCACTCGCGATCAAGAGCATAGGCTCAATGGTTAATGCGTTGCGGACATTTCCGTTTGACCAGAAGCTGAATGAAGAGACGAAAGATCTCGCCAGAAGTTTTCCGTTCCTAAGCTCCGCCGTGACGGCGGAAAAGGTTCACACCGTTTTACAAAATGGCATACAACTGTTGGAATCGGGCCTAGAGACCGTCGCTGGTTTTGCCGCCATTATCGTTATCGTCCCGTTTATCTCCTATTTCCTTATCGTTGACGGCGACAAAGCAATCAAAAGATTTATCGAGATTATCCCTAACAAATATTTTGAGATGTCCCTGAACGTCTTTTACAAAATTAAGATAAAACTTGTGGGCTATTTCAAAGGATGGATGCTGGAATGTACAATCATCGGAGTTCTTTCAATCGCGGGATTAACTGTTCTAGGAGTCGACCATGCTCTGTTCATAGGAATAGCGGCCGGAATTGCAAACCTAGTTCCATATTTCGGACCAGTCGTCGGTGCATCTCTTGCGGTACTCGTGTCTATGACGCAGACTGGAGATTTTTCAATGCTCGGCCCCATATTGTTAATGACCGTCCTTATTCGAGTTATTGACGACGTCGTTATCCAACCATTCTGCTTCTCGAATTCAATTGACATGCATCCGGTAGCCGTGGTTCTTGTGTTGTTAGTTGGGCACGAACTGATGGGTATTGCGGGACTTGTGTTAGCAATGCCGATCGCGACGATATTAAGAACCACAGTAATTGAAACGTTCTGGGGGTTAAAACATTACCAGATTACTTCAGCTTCTTAAACACGCACTCGTCGGAGATGCCCCGATCAACTATTTCGCTTACACGATGATGATGCAGTTTCTTAAATAGTCTTGCTGTCCGCCAAATGGCCCTAGACATTCACCATCTGGGGCTTTTTTTGTCTTCATCGTTTTACCATCCACTTCTTGTATAATATTCTCCCCTCCCTTCTCGCTTCCAGCTTCAAAACTTCTTGATTGTCAGCAACGTATCTTTTCAGGCTCGCAGTTAGCATATCTTTCGACAGGTGCAACAGATACGCAGCCGGAACATCTTTCATCCGTGTTCCTTTGTGGATGCCGTTAGCCATATGAGTGTTATCTGTCATGTTCAAACGACTTCCTTCTGGGAGTGCGTGCCCCCCCCGAGGTCTTAATTACATTAGAGACAATGTCCGACGAATTAAGATGATGCGATTGACAGACTGAAGCCGC
>CAYYHS010000719.1:0-1844 GCA_964471785.1 uncultured Chitinophagaceae bacterium | reverse complement strand
GGACATTGAGATGAGCCGGGCAATGAAAGATCGTTGACAAGCTGAATGAACAGCTAATATGGGGATGACAGGCATCGACAATCGCCAGTTTTCGGCCGTGCGGCGCGAGCTCCAGTGACTCGTAAATCCGCCGGAAATCCTAATTGCTAAATCTTCTGTTTCTCCGTATTTCGGAGCAAAGGACTTCGCATTCGCTCTTGTATAAGGGCGCGTCTCTCTAGCGGGATCCATACGTTAGAGCGGGCGTAATAATCGGGATGTAGGGCAGGGGAACTTCTCACTCCTCTCTCCGAATCATAGAGATCGCTAATGCGCATTTTGCTTCCTTTTGAACGCATTAGTTAAACCTGAAAGGATGCTACCGTCGTAGAATCAGCCGACCTAACTTCGATTGCACCCGAGTTCAATTCTCGGCATCTCCACCATAAATAACTTGGGCCGGGACATCTTGAATGTCCCGGCCCGTTGTGTCCCCCAGGTGATGAGGTTCATACGCCTTCACCAAGGCGCCAGAAACATGGCACAGCCAACCAGTGCGCTCTGCTGCTCGAGCTGTGCCACAGGCAGAACCACATGCCCACCCAAACGAGCAGCGAAAGACGTAGAAAGCTGTAGACAGTATAGCCTCTTCGGCCATAGTGTCTAATAGGTAAAGTGCATAAGCTTTTATTTGACCAAATCAGGTATTCGTGATAATCTCTTTTTTGGAGTTGGAGACATTCAAACAAACGAATTGAAAATAAATTAACCATTGGAGGAATGGAATTATGGATACTGATAATCTCGGCGCATCCAATCCGGAAAGCGCCTTGGCATCGCATGTGGAAATATCGTACAGGCCGTCGTCCTATCCCGTGCGTTCTGTGTACTTGAGCGTCAAACAATGTGGTAGATGTGGTGCGGTCCAAAGCAGGGAGATTAACAATGAAGGACCTATGTATGAGCATGAATGCATCGCGCGTAAGGCATACATGAAGAAAGAACCGCGCGTCTCCGATTGGCTTCTGTGGAAGATATTGCTCGTCACCTGGCCAATCGTGTGCCCCTGGAATCCCAAGGGTCGATCGTGGTTCGTAATCATTGAATCCGGCACCTGCGACGAAACCTGCGGCGAAAAACATCAGGAAAAGATATATCGTCGCCGTATGGGTTGGTGGGGAATTGGGTGGACCTTCCTCAAGGTCTATTTATTTCCGAAGTGCTATAAATTCACCTGGCTCAAGAAGCCCAAAGAGCCGACGGTGCACAAGTAAGTCGCTTCACCGTTCGATGCGTCTCTCTCTTTGAGGGGCGCATTTTTTCTTTCCTTTAAGCCCTTTTTATGTATAATCAAGCTCTATGAATCCCAACGGCATGCCTCCGCAGAGGGGCAGAGAGAACGGTGCCCGCAAGGGCAAAAACGGCAAGCAGGCCCGCGTGCCTAGGATGAATTTCATCAACACTCTGGCGACGGTATTTTTGGTATTCCTCCTTATAACTGGCCTCTATGCAGAATTTTCTGGAAAACCGGACAATTCGACGCCAGTGTCGTTGTCGACATTGGCGCAGGACATCAAAAAAGGTTCTGTCAGCGCCATTTCCATACAAGACACCCAAGTCGTCGCAACGTATGGCGACAAGACTACAAAAGTCGCACAGAGAGAAACGGATGCCTCTCTAACGGATAGTTTGACTCGACTCGGCGTCACGGCGGCACAGCTTTCTTCCACGACCATCACCGTCTCTCAACCGTCCGGCGCGTGGTATTGGGCAGGACAGCTAGCGCCGTTCGTCGTACCGCTCCTCTTTCTCGGCTTCTTCATCTGGATGATCACCCGCCAGATGCGCGGCGCGGGCATGCAGGC